>DATCXY010000185.1:0-6118 GCA_036570585.1 Solimonas sp.
GCAGCCGCGCCTGCGCATCGTTGAGACGCCTGCGCAGCGCTTCGCGCGCGCGCGACTGCAACTGGTCGAGACGATGACCGTCACGTGCGAGCTTTTGCGTCGGCGCGTGTGCCCGCAACTGCGTCTGGCGATGCGCGAGTCGCTGCCGATGGCGCGCGAGCACGCTGTGCTGGGCACCGTGCAGCCGTGCCGTCAACTCATCGAGGCGTGCGCGGCGTTCGAGCAGGCGACGACCCGGATGCTGGGCTTCGAGGCGGCGTGCTTGATCGTCGCAACGCTGTGCGGCCGCTTGCAAGCGACGTTCGACCGCCGCGCCGATGCGCTGTTCGTGCTGGTGCAGCGCACCGAGCCAGTCGCCGATGTCCGGCGCCACCTGCTCGGCCGCCGCGGTCGGGGTCGGCGCGCGCAGGTCGGCGGCAAAATCGGCGATCGTCACATCGACTTCATGGCCGACGCCGCAAATCACCGGCACCGTGCACGCGCGGATCGCGCGCGCGACGCGTTCGTCATTGAATGCCCACAGATCTTCGAGCGAGCCGCCGCCGCGTGCCAGCAGGATCACATCGACCGGCGTGCGCCGCGGCAATGCGCCGAGCGCACGCACGATCGCCGGTGGCGCTTCGCTGCCTTGCACCGGCACCGGATACAGATAGACAGGCGCCAGCGGATACCGACGCGACAGCGTCATCAGCATGTCGTGGATCGCCGCACCGGTCGCCGAGGTGATGATGCCGATCGCGCGCGGCAGCCGCGGCAGCTCGCGCTTGAGGTGCTCGTCAAACAGGCCTTCGCTGGCGAGCCTGCGCTTCAGCTCCTCGAACGCGCGCAGCAAAGCGCCTTCACCGGCCGGTTCGAGATGCTCGCAGATCAGCTGTAGTTCGCCGCGCGCGGTGTAGAAGCTGAGCTGCGCGCGAATCAGCACCGAATCGCCGTCCTTCGGCTGTGGACGGATATAGAGGTTGGCGTTGCGGAACATCGCGCAGCGCAACTGCGCGCGCGCATCCTTGATCGTGAAATACCAGTGCCCGGACGCTGGCCGCGAAAAGTTCGAGATCTCGCCCTGTACCCAGATCCGCGGCAGCGCGCCTTCGACCAGATTGCGCAGCGTCTCGGACAGTTCCGAGACCTGGTAGATCGTGCGGCCGGCGGTGCGGTCGGTGGCGGGCGGGATTGGCATCGCGCAAGGATAGGTGATTGTGACGCCTGCCGACGCTGTCATTGCGAGGAGGCCGAAGGCATGTCCTGAGCTTGTCGAAGGGCCGACCAAGCAATCCAGCGGCGCAGCCCGATCTGGCTGCGGACCGGATTGCTTCGTCGCTGTGCTCCTCGCAATGACGGGTTCAGAGAGCGTCCGCCAGTTTCATGCCGATACCGGGCACGCCGCCCGATCCGGCTTAGCCTATAATGGCGCGCTTCCAGACGACCGCAGCCGCCATGCGCATCCAGTCCGAAGCACTCACGTTCGACGACGTTCTCCTCCTTCCGGCATATTCGGAAGTTCTACCGCGGCAGGTCGACCTCAGCTCGCAGCTGACGCGTGCGATCCGTCTCAACATTCCGCTGATGTCGGCGGCGATGGACACCGTCACCGAAGCCAAGCTGGCGATCGCGCTGGCGCAGGAAGGCGGCCTCGGCATTGTTCACAAGAACATGACCGCCGAACGGCAAGCCGCAGAAGTGCGCGCGGTCAAGAAGCACGAAGCCGGCGTCATTACCGATCCGATCACGGTACCGCCGACGATGACGATCGGTGAGGTCATCAAGCTGACGCGCGCCAACCGCATTTCCGGCGTGCCGGTGGTCGACGGCAAAAAACTGGTCGGCATCGTCACCAGTCGCGACGTACGCTTCGAAACGCGCTTCAGCGAGCCGGTGTCGCGGGTGATGACACCGAAGGATCGCCTCGTCACCGTGCGCGAAGGCGCGTCGCGCGAGGAAGTGATCACCAAGCTGCAGGAGCACCGCATCGAGAAGGTGCTGGTGGTCGATGACAAGTTCAGCCTGCGCGGCATGATCACCGTCAAGGACATCCAGAAGACCGCCGATTTCCCGCGCGCGTGCAAGGACGAAGCGGGCCGCCTGCGCGTCGGCGCCGCGGTCGGCACCGGCGCCGATACCGACGAGCGCGTTTCGGCGCTGGTCGAAGCCGGCGTTGACCTGATCGTCGTCGACACGGCGCACGGGCATTCCAGAGGCGTGATCGATCGCGTCGCGGCCATCAAGAAGCAATATGGCGATCGCCTGCAGATCATCGGCGGCAACATTGCAACCGGCGATGCCGCACTGGCGCTGGCCAAGGCCGGGGCCGATGCGGTCAAGGTCGGCATCGGCCCCGGTTCGATCTGCACGACACGGATCGTCGCCGGTGTCGGCGTGCCGCAGATCAGCGCGGTAATGGCCGTCGCCGAAGCGCTGAAGAACACGGGAGTGACGCTGATCTCCGACGGCGGCGTCCGTTACTCGGGCGATTTTGCCAAGGCGATCGCCGCCGGTGCGTCGGCCGTGATGGTCGGCTCGATGCTCGCCGGCACCGAAGAGGCGCCGGGTGAAGTCGAACTGTTCCAGGGACGTTCGTACAAGACCTATCGCGGCATGGGTTCGATGGGCGCGATGGGCGGTGCCAACGGTTCCAAGGATCGCTACTTCCAGGACACCACCACCGAAGTCGAAAAGCTGGTGCCGGAAGGTATCGAAGGCCGCGTGCCGTTCAAGGGGCCGATGGCGGCGATCGTCCATCAGATGATTGGCGGCCTGCGGGCGAGCATGGGTTACACCGGCTGCAGGAACATCGAAGAGATGCGCACGCAAACGAGCTTCGTGAAGATCACCGGCGCCGGCATCAAGGAGTCGCACGTCCATGACGTGACGATCACCAAGGAAGCGCCGAATTACCGCGGCGAGTAGTCGCAGAGATGCCCCGGTTCGCCGGGGCTTTTTCGTAAAACAGACATGAACATTCATTCCGACAAGATCCTCATCCTCGACTTCGGCTCGCAGCTGACGCAGCTGATCGCGCGCCGCGTGCGCGAACTGGGCGTGTACTGCGAACTGCATCCCTGGGACATCAGCGATGAGGTGATTCGCGAATTCGCACCGAAGGGCGTGATCCTGTCCGGCAGTCCGGAGTCGGTTGCCGAAACCGGTTCGCCGCGTGTGCCGCCTGCCGTCTGGGAACTCGGTGTTCCGGTGCTCGGCATCTGCTACGGCATGCAGGTGATGGCGCACCACTTCGGCGGCGCGGTCGAGCCGCATGACCAGAAGGAATTCGGCTACGCCGAAATTCGCGCGCGCGGCCATTCGAAGCTGCTGCGTGACATCGAAGATCGCGTCAACGACGAAGGCCATGGCCTGCTCGATGTCTGGATGAGTCATGGCGATCGCGTCGTCAGACTGCCGGATGGTTTCAAATGCATCGCCGCGACGCCGGACCTGCCGTTCGCCGGCATGGCGGATGAGGCACGCGGTTACTACGGTCTGCAGTTCCACGCCGAAGTCACGCACACGAAGCAGGGCGCGCGCATCTACTCCCGCTTCGTCCACGAAATCTGCGGCTGCGGCGATGCCTGGAAGCCGGACAGCATCATCGACGATGCAATCGCACGCGTACGCGCCCAGGTCGGCGACGGCCACGTGCTGCTCGGGCTTTCCGGCGGTGTCGATTCGTCGGTGGTCGCGGCGTTGCTGCACAAGGCGATCGGCCCGCAGCTGACCTGCGTGTTCGTCGATCATGGTCTGCTGCGCCATCACGAAGGCGATCAGGTCATGAAGATCTTCGCCGATCATCTCGGCGTGAAGGTCATTCGCGTCAATGCCGAAGAGCGGTTTCTCGGTGCGCTGAAAGGCGTCAGCGATCCGGAGGCCAAGCGCAAGGTCATCGGCAAATTGTTCATCGATGTATTCGACGAGGAATCCGCGAAGATTCCGAACGTGCAGTTCCTCGCGCAGGGCACGATCTATCCGGATGTCATCGAGTCGGCCGGCAGCAAGACCGGCAAGGCACACGTCATCAAGAGCCATCACAACGTCGGCGGCCTGCCGGCGCACATGAAACTCAAGCTGGTCGAACCGCTGCGGGAACTGTTCAAGGACGAAGTGCGCCGGATCGGCGTCGAACTCGGCCTGCCGCGCGAGATGGTCTACCGCCATCCGTTCCCGGGTCCCGGCCTGGGCGTGCGCATTCTTGGCGAAGTCACCAAAGCCGCGGCCGACACACTGCGCCTTGCCGATCACATCTTCATCGAAGAGCTGCGCAAGTCCGGCTGGTACGACAAGACCAGTCAGGCGTTTGCGGTGTTCCTGCCGGTCAAGAGCGTGGGCGTTACCGGCGATGGCCGTCGTTACGAGCCGGTGATCGCGCTGCGAGCGGTCGAGACCATCGACTTCATGACCGCGCACTGGGCTCATCTGCCGTACGAACTGCTCGACATCGCGAGCCGCCGCATCGTCAACGAAATCCACGGCGTGTCGCGCGTCGTCTATGACATCTCCGGTAAACCGCCCGCGACGATCGAGTGGGAATAGCGGCCGGCAACGGCGAAGACATTCGATATGCTGCAGGTCTTCATCACCGCGCTGCTCAGTACCGCCGTTGAGTTCTTTGAAACCCTCGCGATCGCCTATGCGCTGGCACGTGCCGGCTACCGGCGTGAGGCCATTGTCGGGACGATGATCGGCCAGCTGCTGATTGTGTTCGTTGCGCTGGTATCGCCGTGGCCAGCTGCCGTGCTCCCGGTGACGGCGCTGCGCGCGTTGGCTGCGGCGCTGCTGATGGCGACCGGTTTGTACTGGAGCTGGAAGTCCTGGCGACGTTTGCGTGCGCAACAGCGGCCGCGCTGGGTCGAACAGCCGCTCGCGAAGATCGGCGTTGGCGCTGAATCCAGCGGACGTTTCTCACCGTTCGTGTTGCTGGTCATGACCAAGAGTTCCGCGGTCGAAGCGCTGGAGGTGCTGATCGTCGTTGCGCCGGTCGCGTTGGCGGCGCGGGCCTGGCCCGCCGCGCTTGGCGGAATCCTGTTGGCGATCACGCTGGTCAGCATACTGGCGGTCCTGCTGCACGGTCGCCTCAAGGCGGTGCCGGAAGTGCGTCTGAAGTTGGCGACTGGCCTGGCCCTGCTGATCATCGGCTTGTTGTGGACGATCGAGTTGTCGCTGGAGTTGTCTTGAGCATCACCGACGGCGCGGTCTGACGCTCAGTACGGCGGCGCTTTGCGCGTGCGCTGCATCTTCGCCGCTTCGGTCCACCACGCCAGATCGTCCGCGAAGCGCGGAAACGCCTTCTGCAGCGATTCACCGGGTTTGCCGATCGGCGCGGCATGCTCATCGAGAGTCTGCGAAATCGGGCCGACCGCGAGTGTGCTGGAGATCACGACCATGCCCATCTCCGACAACGTGCTGTGCCACGCGATGCCGGAGCGCACGCCTGAAAAGCGGCCGGCCGAATAGCTCGCAATCGCCGCCGGCCGCCAGAACCATTCTTCGAGAAAGTGATCGGTGAGGTTCTTCAGGCCCGGCTGCATGCCCCAGTTGTATTCGCCGGTTACGAACACGAAGGCGTCGGCTGCCCTGATCTTGCCCGCCAACGCTTCCATTGCCGGTGGCGCGCTGCCCGGCGCGTGTTCCTTGTACATGCGGTCGAGCATCGGCAGCCCCACCGCCTTGGCGTCGATCAGTTCGACGTCTGCGCCGCGATCACGCAGGCCGCCGACAATGAAGTCGGCGAGGCGGATGCCCATCCGGTCGACTCGATACGAGCCATAGAACACGAGAATCCGGTCTGCCATTTGTCGCTCCGTCCAGGCTCGTCACGATAAAGGATGTTGGCGGCGGTGCACCATCGGGTATCCCGACGTATAGAAAAGCGGCGGATCGGCAACGACGGATGGCCCCGGCCGCATGACGTTCGCGAAACAAGTTGGGCGGGACATCGCCGCATCCGCACGTGCGCCGACCGCCCAGCCTGAAGCGTATCCTGCACGCACGACCGAAACCGGAACGCAACGATGAAAAAACGCGAAATCGACATCCGCGTCAAGCGCGTCTATGACGCAGACGAGGAGGACGATGGTGCGCGCGTGCTGGTCGATCGCCTCTGGCCACGCGGCTTGAGCAAGGACAAGGT
>DATCXY010000186.1:0-9016 GCA_036570585.1 Solimonas sp.
GGCGGATACCGGTGGCGCACCGGATGGCCGCGACAACTTCGTCGCCGCGTTCGCGCAGACCGATGAAGGCGATTCGGTTCCCGACCTGTTCGTGTTCGACAAGGACATCAACGGCGGCAATGGCCCCGGTGAAGGCGTGCCCTACGCCCAGCGCGGCGGCACTGACGAACCCTACGAATTCGACGAGCCCGGTTATCAGCTCGGTCAGCCACAGGCGACGGAAATTTCGGGCACCAAGCAGCTCGCGCAGGCGCTACGTGAATTCGGCAAGGGCGATGCGCTGAGCGGGCCGGTCGACTATCGCTTCTTCTATGCCGACTTCAGCGCCGACGCGATTACCGATCCGGTGATTCTCGCCGGCCTGCAGGCCCCCGGATCGCCGGATGCGCTGTATGAAGGCGACAAGACCACCTGCAAGACCGCGCTCGGCTTCGGCTTCGCCGCTGGCGGCGTCAACGGCCCCGGCCCCGGCGCCGCTGGCTTCACCTGCGCCAATGACGCACCGTCGCCGTACAAGGACGAGATCCGCAACGGCTACAACGGCCTCTACAACGGTACCGGCTATCTGACGGTCGAGCAGAACAACATGCCGATTCCGGTGCCGCTGGCCGGCGTGCCGGTGACGGCTGCGGTGACGACGGCGCTGTGCGTGCAAACCCTGATTCCGTCGTATGGCTGCCAGCACGAGAAGCCGATCTTCCTGCCGTCGGAAACCGATCCAGTGCCATTCCAGATCTTCCGCATCGGCAACCTCGCGGTGCTCGGCGTGCCGTTCGAAGTGACGACGATGTCCGGCCGCCGTCTGCGCAAGACCGTGCTCGACGCGTTGTCGCCGGTCGGCGTCGATACCGTGATCATCGCCGGCCTGTCGAACGACTACCTGCACTACATGGCGACGCGCGAGGAATACTCGGCGCAGATGTACGAAGGCTCATCGACCTATGCCGGGCCGTGGCAACTCGCGGCGACGCAGCAGGAAGCGCGCAAGCTGGCGCTGACACTCGCCGCCGGCGAGCCGGCGCCGGCCGGCATTCCGGCTGTCGATATCGCGATCGGTGTCGATGCACCGGTCAGCCTCGATCCGCCGTCGAATTTCGGCAGCATCGTCACGGACGCCCTCGCCCGTTACACGCAGGGCGATCAGGTCGACGTCAACGTCGTCTCCGGTTATCCCGGCAACGATCTCAAGACCATGAGTTCGTACGTCTACGCCGAACGCCAGAACGCAAGCGGCGGCTGGGACGTGGTCGCGACCGATCGCGATCCGCAGCTGCGTTTCGTGTGGAATTCGAGTTCGAACCTGATTAGAACCGAGCTGAACATGGTCAGCGCCTCGACGGTCGACCTGCTCTGGCAGATTCCGCGCAATACGCCGGCCGGTACCTACCGCCTGCGTCACGAAGGCGTGTCGCGCACGTCGTCGAGTGCGCCGCCGACGCCTTATGAGGCGATCAGCCGCAGCTTCACGATCAGCGGCGCGCCGGCGGCCTGTCCCTGAGTCGAGCCGCGGCGATCGGGTCTACGCCGAGCGCCGCGCCAGACGAAACGCGTGCGGCGTATCGCCGGACCAGCGCCGGAACGCGTTGATGAAACTGGTCGCCTCGGCATAACCGAGCCGCGCGGCGATCTGCTCGATCGACATGCGCGGGCCACTGAGAAATTCCTCGGCCAGCGTCTGCCGAACTTCGTCGCGCAGTTCGGCGTAGGTCGTGCCTTCATCGAGCAAGCGGCGGCGCAGCGTGCGCGCGGTCATCAACAGTTCGCGCGCCGTGGTCTCCATGTCCGGCATGTCGGCGGCGCGCGCCGCCAGCAATTCGCGGACTTTCGACGAAAGACCCGGACGCGTGCGGCGCGCATCGAGCAGCTTGCGGCATTGTTCACGTGCCGCGTGCAATGCAAGGTCGTTGGCGAGCGGCATGCGCTGCTCGAACAACGCGCGGTCGAGCACCGCCATCGTGGTCGGCTTCGAGAATTGCGGCTGCACACGAAAGAAACGCTCGTAATCGCGGATATCGGCCGGCGCCGCAAATGCAAAATGCAGGGCGGCCAGCGCCGGTTCGAACGCGAACAGGTCACGCATCACGGTGACGAAGCAGCTGAAGTCGCGCGCGACCAGAAACGCGCGCACATCGGACGGCACGCCATCGTCGTCGACGATCACGCAGGTCTGCGCGCCGCGATCTTCGACGCTGAAGCGCGTGAACGCGAACGTCAGATCGAAGTTTTGCAGCGCGACATCCAGTGCCGCGCGCGGCGTCTGGCTGCTGATGATGGCAAAGCCGAGCACCCCGAACGCCGTGAAGTGATAGCGCTGCCCGGCTTCGATGCCGAGCCCCGGCGGATCACCGAGGCCGTTCACCAGATTGCGGATCAGCTGCAGTTCCTGCTCGCCACTGACCAGATGCTCGGGGTCGCCAAGCTGCTGCTCGTCGAGATCGGTGCCGCTCAGCACCGCGCGCATCGTCAGGCCGTGCGCGACGGCGAGTTCCGCCATCAGGCGCATGCTGGTGACGTTGCGCTGGAAGCTCCACTTCGGCATGGCGGCTCTCGCAGAAGACCTGTCCTTGATTATCGATTTTTTGTCCGCACCTGTCATTTCGCATCAAGCCACAGGGCCCCAGAATCGGCACACTCGGAAAATCAAATGTCGGCAAGAGCACACATGAATTCCCCTGGCACTTTGGATCGCGCGGCCACGACGGTCGCGATCGTCGGCTCCGGCTTCGGCGGCCTGTGCATGGCGATCCAGCTGAAGAAAGCCGGCATCGATTCGTTCGTCATCCTCGAGAAGGCCGGCAGTGTCGGCGGCACTTGGCGTGACAACACGTATCCGGGCGCCGCCTGCGACGTGCAGTCGCATTTGTATTCGTATTCGTTCGAACCCAAGCACGACTGGACGCGCAAGTTCGGCCTGCAAGTGGAAATTCGCCAGTACATGGAAGATTGCGTGCGCAAGTACGGGCTCGCCGCGCACCTGCGCTTCCATCAGGAAGTCGTGTCGGCCGAGTTCGATCGTGCCCGCGGCCTTTGGAAAATCACCACGGCTGACGGCCAGGAACGGCATGCACAGACGCTGGTCACGGCCTGCGGTCAGCTCAACCGCCCCGCGACACCGAAGCTCAAGGGCATCGAGAATTTCCGCGGCAAGGTGTTTCATTCGGCGCGCTGGGATCACGATTACGACCTCGGCGGCAAGTCGGTCGCGGTGATCGGCACCGGCGCCAGCGCGATCCAGTTCGTGCCGGAGATCGTGCCGAAGGTGAAAGCGCTGTCGCTGTTCCAGCGCTCCGGTGCATGGGTCGTGCCGAAGGCCGATCGCCCGTTCAAGCGCTTCGAGCAGACGCTGTTCGACAAGCTGCCGGCATTCGATCGTGTCTATCGCTCGATGATCTACTGGAAGAATGAAAGCCGCGCGATCGCCTTCACGCGCTTCGGCAGCCTGCTCGAACTCTGGGGCTGGCAATCGCGCTGGATCGCGCGTCAGGTCAAGGACCCGGTCAAGCGCAAGAAACTGATTCCCGACTACAAGATCGGCTGCAAGCGCCTGCTGCTGTCGAACGACTGGTTCCCGGCGCTGAACCACGACCACGTCGACGTCGTCACCGATGCCATCGATCATGTCGAGGCCGATGCCGTCGTCACCCGTGATGGCAAGCGTCATGTCGTCGATACCCTCATCTACGGCACCGGTTTCCATGCCACCGATTTTCTTGCGCCGATGAAGGTCCGCGGCCTCGACGGCCTTGATCTCAACGATGCCTGGCGCGATGGCGCCGAAGCGTACAAGGGCATCTGCGTCAGTGGCTTCCCGAACCTGTTCATGCTGTACGGGCCAAACACCAATCTCGCGCACAGCTCGATCGTGTTCATGCTCGAAGCGCAGGTGAACTACGTACTGAAGGGCATCCGCGCGCTGCTCGATCGCAAGCTGAAGTTCATCGACGTCAAGCCCTCGCGTCAGGACGCCTATTCGACGCACGTCCAGAAAAGGCTCAAGGGCGGCGTCTGGGACAGCGGCTGCACGTCCTGGTACAAAACCGCGTCCGGCAAGAACACCGCCAACTGGCCAGGCTTCACATTCAGCTTCCGCCTGATGACGCGCAACATCGACCTCGACGACTACGAGCTGCATCCGGCCGCTTGATCCTCTCGGGCTTCGGATCGCCGGCACGCAGACGATGCAGTGACCGGCACGAACCGATACCCTGCGGCTCGAGCAGTCCGCACAGCGCCGGAAGTCGGGGGACGAAATGGCGTGTATTCGGGGGAGATGCATGCCGTTCAATAGGGTCATCAGCGCCGGGATCATCGCGTTCGCCGTCACTGCCTGCGGATCGTCTTCGTCGACCAGCACGCAAACCGATCCATCGGGCGAAGGCTCCGGCACGCTGCCCGATGACCGCGATAGCGCCAAGCTCGGCTGCGGCTGGGTGCTGCAATCCGATCCAACGATTCTCAATGTCGCGTTTCCTGACGCGTCCGCCACCTACTGGGTTGCGGTCGTGCCCAATGTTCCCGGCACGCGTCTGCGCATCGACGGGCAGTATCCGGATGCGCGCTATTTTTCGTTCAACGCCTACGACCCCGCGCTGCGCCCGATCGACGGCATCGCCGATGCACGGATCGCGCCGGATGCCGGCAGCGGCAATCCGTTCAGCGATGAAGGCGCCACTTCCGGCAGGCACTACTCGCTGACAGTCGAATTCGGCAAGAAACCCGAAGTGCCGGCACAGAACACGCTTTATTCGGGATCGATCATGGTCAACGGTGCGCTCGCGTTGCCGAATCCGGTGACGGTGTTGCTCTATCGCATCTACATCCCGGCGTCCGGCCTGCCGCTCAACGCCGATGTTCCGCTGCCGGCGCTGACCCTCGAAACTGCCGCAGGTGATGTGCTGGTTCCATCGCGGGCCGGCTGCAGCGAGCCCGTGCTCGGGACCGTCGTCAATCAGCTGGCGCAAGTCGACATCAATGGCGCACTGCTGCGTGTCGACTATCCGGATCAGCTCAGCTTCGTGCCGCTGCGCTTTCCGACCGCGACCTATCCGCCGGTCACCGGTGTCTTCTACGGCTTGCCGAATACCTTGCTGCAGATCCTCAATCACGCCAGCCCGGTCGAGTTGCCCGGCGTACTGCAAGGCACGGAACTGCTGTCCGGCGGCGGCTTTCTGTCGAACAGCGATGCGGCCTACAGCACATCAGCATTTTCGCGCAGCGACGGCAACATCTTCATCCTGCGTGCGCGCGCGCCGAGCTGGCGCGGTGCAATCGGCGTGCCTTTCGGCAGCGAGGACATGCGCTATTGGTCGGTGTGCGAAAACGAATTCGCGACGCAGCGCTACGTCGCCTGTTCTGCCGATGAAGACACGATGATCGACAGCCTCGGATTTTTCACCGTTGTCGTATCCGACGCGGCAGATCGGCCGATCAACGCGGTGAGAACCAACGACATCACCTGGCTGCCATGGGGCTCATATCCGGATGGCCTGCTGCTCTATCGTCATCTGCTGCCGAATCCTGCGTTCGCGCAGGCCATCCAGAACGTGCCGTATGGCAGCGATCCGGACGCGGTCATGGGCGACTACTTTCCGCAGGTCGCGTACTGCACGCGCGCAACTGCGGAGGCCGCCGGCTCACAGGCTCGCGATGTCTTCAATGCCTGCCTGAGCGAAACCCTGAGCCGTCGTTAAAAAGTCGGCGTCGCAATGTGGTCGCCGGACGCGCGACGATTGCATCAGCGCGCGAGCACGACCCCGTGCTTGCGCATCGCGCGGCAGATCAGCCGGTGCATCACCGCGTGAAACGGCCGCGGTAAATAGCGTGCGGCGAACGCCGTGATGCGGCTGTTGACGCCGGGGATGATCATCCAGCGCCCGGCATCGAGTCCGGCAAGCATCGCATCGCAGGCCGGGTCGATTTCCAGCGAACCCGCGAATTCCTTCAGCTCCAGCGAAACCGGATTGCCGTTCGCGCGCTCGCTGGCGACCATCGGCGTCTTCACTTCAGGCGGACAGATGCAGCTGATGCCGATACCGAGCGGCTCATACTCGTAACGCAAAGTCGTCGCCAGACCGACGACACCGAACTTCGACGCGCCGTACGCCGCATACGCGTAGTTGCTGGTCAGGCCCGCCATCGATGCGATCAAGGCGAGACGACTGCCCTTGCCCATCGTCGGCAACACCGCCGCGGCGAAATTGAAACTGCCGTTGAGATTGACGTCGACGACTCGCGAAAACTCCGCGGCCGTGGTTTCGGCAAGCACTTTGTTGATGATGATGCCGGCCGAGTTGATCGCCAGCTGCGGCGCGCCCCAAGCCTGCGCGGCGTCGCGCGCCGCCGCCGTCACTCGCGCGGCGTCGGCAATGTTCGCTTCCAGAAATTGCCAGGCGCCGCCGCTGCCGGCCGCGGCTTCGTCGAGTTGCAGCCGCGCCGCATCGGTCACCCGCAGATCGAGCACGCTGACACGACCGCCACGGCGCAGCAGCCGCAATGCAAGACCAAGGCCAAGCCCGCTGCCACCGCCACTGATGATGCTGTGCCGTGCCAATCTCAATCTTCCAGCAGATCGAGATTGCGGACCGCACCCATGTCGGCGCTGGTGACGAGCTTGGCGTAGGCCTTCAGCGCCGCAGTGACCTTGCGCGGACGCGGTGTCGCCGGTTTCCAGCCTTTCGCTGCCTGCGCGGCGCGACGGCGTTCGAGTTCGGCATCGCTGATCTCGAAACGTGCAACGCGATTCGGAATGTCGATGACGATCTGATCGCCGTTCTCGACCAGTGCGATGTTGCCGCCTTCCGCCGCTTCCGGCGAAACGTGACCGATCGACAAGCCCGACGTACCGCCCGAGAAGCGGCCGTCGGTGAGCAGTGCGCAGGCCGCGCCCAAACCTCTGGACTTCAGATAGCTGGTCGGATACAGCATCTCCTGCATACCCGGACCGCCACGCGGCCCTTCGTAGCGGATGACCACGACGTCGCCGGCCTTCACCTTGCCGCCGAGAATCGCCTCGACCGCCGCATCCTGGCTTTCCAGCACGACGGCGGTACCGGTGAATTTCAGAATGCTTTTGTCGACGCCCGCAGTTTTGACGATGCAGCCGCGCTCGGCGAGATTGCCGTACAACACCGCAAGGCCGCCGTCCTGGCTGTAGGCGTTGGCTTTGCTGCGGATGCAGCCCTTTTCACGATCGGTGTCGAGCTCGTCATAACGACAGCTTTGCGAGAACGCCTTGGTGGTGCGGATGCCGGCCGGACCGGCGCGGAAGAATTCCTGCACCGCCACGTCCTGCGACCGCGCGATGTCCCAGGTCTTCAGTGCTTCGCCCAGCGACGGCGTGTGCACGGTCGGCACGGAAGTGTCGAGCAGGCTGGCGCGATCCAGTTCACCGAGAATCGCCATCACACCGCCGGCGCGATGCACGTCCTCCAGATGGAAATGGCTGGATGGCGCGACCTTGCACAGGTTCGGCACCTTGCGCGACAAGCGATCGATGTCGCCAATGTTGAAATCGATCTCGCCTTCGCGCGCGGCGGCCAGCAGATGCAGCACGGTATTGGTCGAACCGCCCATCGCGATATCGAGCGACATCGCATTCTCGAACGCGGCCTTGCTGGCGATGTTGCGCGGCAGCGCGCGCGCATCGTCCTGCACGTAATAGCGCTTGGCCAGTTCGACGATCGTGCGGCCGGCCTTGCGGAACAGCTGCTCGCGATCACTGTGCGTGGCGATCAGCGAACCGTTGCCCGGCAGCGACAAGCCGAGCGCTTCGGTCAGGCAATTCATCGAATTGGCAGTGAACATGCCCGAGCACGAACCGCAGGTCGGACACGCCGAGCGCTCGATCTGCGCAACGTCGGCATCCGACACCGCATCATCGGCGGCCGCGACCATCGCATCGACCAGATCGAGCGGAATCACCTTGTCGGCGAGTTTGGTCTTGCCCGCTTCCATCGGTCCGCCGGACACGAATACCACCGGGATATTCAGGCGCAGCGCCGCCATCAACATGCCCGGCGTGATCTTGTCGCAGTTCGAAATGCAAACCAGCGCATCGGCGGTGTGCGCGTTGCACATGTACTCGACGCTGTCGGCAATGATGTCGCGCGACGGCAGCGAGTACAGCATGCCGTCATGGCCCATCGCGATGCCGTCGTCGACCGCGATCGTGTTGAACTCCTTGCCGACGCCGCCGGCCTTCTCGATCTCCTCGATCACCAGCTGGCCGAGATCCTTGAGATGAACGTGGCCGGGCACGAACTGCGTGAACGAGTTGGCGACCGCGATGATCGGCTTCTCGAAGTCGCCATCGTTCATGCCGGTGGCGCGCCAGAGCGCACGGGCGCCCGCCATGTTGCGACCGGCGGTACTGGTGCGGGAACGATAGGCGGGCATGAGAGTTTCCTTGGCTGGCAATGGCTGGCGAACGCCTATTGTGATTCGCGCTGCCTATACGTGCCAATACATAATGCAGCGACCTGCCATACGGATGACGAATAGTGGAACTGCGTCAGCTGCGCTATTTCATTGCCATTGCCGAACAGGGCAGCTTCTCCGCGGCCGCCGCACGGCTGCACGTCTCGCAACCGCCGCTTTCCACGCAACTGAAGAAGCTGGAAGACGAGCTCGGCGTGAAACTGTTCGAGCGCAACAACCGCGGCGTCTCGCTGACCGCGGCCGGCAGCGCGTTCTACGACGAGGCGCGCGCCGCGCTGGCGCGGCTGGAGCACGCGAAAATGCGAACGCTGCAGGCCGACCGCGGCGATGCCGGCATGCTGTCGATCGGCTTCGTGTCGATCGCCGACTACGGCATCCTGCCGCCCGCGCTGAAAAACTTCCGCACCCGCTTCCCGAACGTCGAAGTCGAACTGCACGAACTGACGACCGATGCGCAGATCCGCGAACTGCGTGCGGCACGCCTCGACCTCGGCATTGGTCTCGCGCCGGTCGACGAGCCCGATCTCGAATTCAAAAGCGTCCTGCGCGAAGAGTTGGTGCTCGCCGTCCCCACTGCGCA
>DATCXY010000187.1:0-9123 GCA_036570585.1 Solimonas sp.
GACATGTTCGATCGGCGCAAGGTCGCGATGACCGGCCTCGGCTTTGCAAGCGCCGCCGGCATCGGATTGACGGCGATCGCCGTGCTCGGCCTGACGACACCCTGGACCCTGTTGCTGTTCTGCAGCCTGATCGGCGCCGGCGTCGCGCTGTACTCGCCCGCCTGGCAGTCGTCGATCATCGAGCAAGTCCACATCGACCGCCTGCCGGCCGCGGTCGCGCTCGGTGCGGTCAGCTACAACATCGCACGCAGCTTCGGCCCGGCGATCGGCGGCCTGGTGGTGGTCGCGATCGGCGCCAAGGGGGCGTTCGGCATCAATGCGCTGTTCTATCTGCCGCTGTTGCTGATGTTCTTCCTGTGGCAGCGCCAACACGTGACCAGCCGGCTGCCGCCGGAACGTCTCAATCGCGCGATCATCTCTGGCGCGCGCTACGCACTGCACTCGTCACCGATTCGCACGGTGCTGATCCGCGCCGCGCTGTTCGGCCTGTGCAGCGCCGCCACCGCCGCGCTGCCGGTACTGATGGCACGTGATCTGCTGCACGGCAATGCCAGCACCTTCGGCATCTTGCTCGGCGCCACCGGCGTCGGCGCCGTCATCGGCGCGCTCGCCGTCAGCAAGGTGCGCGAGTACTTCGGCGCCGAGCAGGCGGTGCGCCTGTGCATTCTGGTCAGCAGCCCGGCGGTGGTGCTGATGGGCTTCAGCCACCACCTGCTGTTGACCTGCGCGCTGATGGTCATCTCGGGCGCAGCCAACATGCTGCTGGTATCGCTGTTCTCGGTTGCCGTGCAATTGTCGGCGCCGCGCTGGGTCGCCGGCCGCGCGATCGCCCTGCACTCGTCGGCACTGACCGGCGGCATTGCGGTCGGGGCGTTCCTGTGGGGCGAGGCCACCGCCAGCTGGGGCGTCGGCGCGGCAGTGGCCGCGTCCGGCATTGCCTTGCTGGCGACCGCGCTGGTCGGATTGTTCCTGCCGATGCCGCGCGTGTCGCTGAGCGAACTGGAGCGCGTCGAGGTCGGACGCGAGCCGGAAGTCGCGCTGCAACTCACGTCGCGCAGCGGACCGATCGTGATCGAGATCGACTACACCGTCGACGCCGGACAGGCACGCCCGTTCTACGCCGCGATGCTGAAATTGCAGAACGCCCGCAAGCGCAATGGCGCGTTCGAATGGTCGTTGTCGCGCGACATCGCCGATCCGGAGTTGTGGACCGAGCGTTATCACTGTCCGACCTGGGGCGACTACCTGCATCAGCGTGATCGCTTCACGCAGTCCGATCGCGATCTGCAGGCTCAGGCCAACGGCTTCAACAAGGCAGAGCGTGGTGCCCGCGTGCGCCGACGTTTGGAACGACCATTCGGTTCGGTGCGCTGGCACGCCGACGTGCCGGATCCGCAGCGCGGTCCGATCAGTCTCTACACACCGTAGCGCGGTCCCATCATCAACGAACGAAATACGCAGCACGAAACCTGGAGATTCGCAGATGGCAGAAGCATTCATCATTGACGCGGTGCGCACACCGCGCGGCATCGGCAAGGTCGGCAAGGGCGCGCTCGCGCACATGCATCCGCAGCATCTGGCCGCGACCGTGCTGAAGGCGATTCACGAGCGCAACGGTTTCGACACGCGCGATGTCGATGACGTGATCTGGGGCACCAGCGCGCAAAAGGGCAAGCAGGGTGGCGACATGGGCCGCATGGCGGCGCTCGACGCCGGCTATGACAAGACCGTCAGCGGCGTCACGCTTGACCGCTTCTGCGGCAGCGGCCTGACGGCGGTGAACTTTGCGGCCGGCCAGATCAAGGCCGGCATGGAAGAGCTGATCGTCGCCGGCGGCACCGAGATGACCTCGCAGATCGCGGCGATGCAGCAGGCCGAAGCCGAAGCCGGGCTCAAGTCGCCGGGTCTCGGTACCGGCAATGCGCGCTTGCAGGCGAAGTATCCGCAGTCGCACCAGGGCGTCAGCGCCGATGCGATCGCCTCACAGGAAGGCATCAGCCGCGAAGCGCTCGACGCGTTCGGCGCCGAAAGCCAGCGCCGCGCCGCGCATGCGATCCAGAACGGCTACTTCGATCGCTCGATCGTTCCGGTCATCGACGCGGACGGCAAGCTCGTGCTCACGAAGGACGAACATCCGCGGCCGGAGACCACGCGTGAAGGTCTGGCGGCGCTCAAGCCGGCGTTCGCGCAGATCGCCGACATGCCGATCGATGCCAACGGCAACACGTTCCGCAAGATCATCAACCAGGTCTACCCGGATCTGAAGATCGAGGCCTTCCACCACGCCGGCACGTCGTCGGGCAACGTCGACGGCGCCGCCGCGCTGCTGCTGGCCTCCGAGGCGTACGTCCGCAAGCACGGCCTCAAGCCGCGCGCGCGCATCATTGCCGGTGCCAACATCGGCGACGATCCGACGCTGATGCTGAACGCACCGGTGCCGGCCGCGCGCAAGATCCTGGCCCGCGCCGGCCTGACGGTGAACGACATCGACCTGTGGGAAGTCAATGAGGCATTCGCAGTCGTCGTCGAAAAGTTCATCCGCGATCTGAAGATCGACCGCGACAAGATCAACGTCAACGGCGGCGCGATCGCGCTCGGCCATCCGATCGGCGCGACTGGCGCGATCCTGATCGGCACCGTGCTCGACGAGCTGGAGCGCCGTGACCTGAAGCGCGGCCTGATCACCATGTGCGCCGCCGGCGGCATGGCGCCTGCGATCATCATCGAGCGTGTCTGAACGTGTGTTGTCCGCCACAGGCAACAAGGGGACTGGATTGAAAACCACGGCAGGATCGACCACCGTCGAAGCGGGCACGCGCAAGCGCGCGATCGGCCGCAAGCTGACGATCATCGCGCGCCAGCTCTGGCAGCAGTTCGACCAGAACATGCAGAGCACCGGCGTGTCGCGCGCCAAATGGGGCCTGATTGCAGCCGTGTCGCGCAGCCCTGGCGCCACCCAGCGCGCGATCGCCGCGATGCTGCAGGTCACGGAAGTGACAGCCGGACGCATGGTCGATCGCCTGTGCGAAGACGGCCTGCTCGAACGCCGTGAAAATCCGCAGGATCGCCGCGGCTATTGCGTCTATCTGACGCCCGCCGCCTCGCCGATGCTCGATCGAATCGGCGAGGCGGCAACGGTCTACGAGGCCTCGGCCTTCGCTGGTTTCAGCGACGCCGATCTGGCACGTTTCGAGGCGCTGCTCGACGTCATCGCCGGCAACATCGCCACCGCACCCGCGCTTCAGGAGGAACGCAAAAGCTGATTTGAATCTTGACATTTTCCGGGAAAATTACTAACGTAGCTCAGGGTTTCGCCGAAACGCGCGCTCACTCCCCCTCAATTCCCTGGAGATTCACGTGAAGAAGTTCCTGCTCGCCGCCGTTGTGCTCGCCGTCGCCAGTGTTTCCGCCAACGCCGCCGACACCGCCGCACCGGTCAAGGCCACCACGGGCAAGATGCTGTACGCCGCCAACGGGGGCCGCATCGCGTCGGTCTATCGCGTCAATGCCGATGGTTCCGTGCAGCTGATCCTCGACGGCCGCATGCGCACCGTGCCGGGCAACACGCTGTCGATGGTCGACGGCAAGCTGACCACCAGCCTGTCGAAGCCGGAAGTGATCTCGCGTTAAGCAGCGCAACGCCGGCCGCAGCATTGCGGCCGGCAGCTTCCAGAGCGGGGACCCGATCGGCGTACGGAGGAGCGCAATGAAAAAGCTGAAAGTCGGCATCATCAGCGCCAATTGGGGAGCATTTGCACACCTGCCGGGCTGGCGTGCCGTGCCCGGCGTCGAAGTGGTCGGCATCTGCACATCGCGTCGCGAGACGGCGGAAGCCGCCGCGGCGCGATTTCATGTCGAGCGCCCGTTCTGGGACGCCGAAGCGATGGCGGCGGATCCCGACATCGATATCATCGATTGCGGCACGCGGCCGAACATCCGCCACGCGATGGTGCTCGCCGCGCTGCGCAACGGCAAACACGTCTACAACGGCATTCCGTTCGCGGCCGATCTCGAACAGGCGCGCCAGCTGCGCGACGCCTGGCGGGCCAGCGGCAAGGTCGCGGTCGTCGATGCGTTCTCGCAGTGGCTGCCCGCACACCGCGCCGCCAGGGAAATGATCGATGCGGATTTCCTCGGCACGCCGTTCGGCGGCACCTGCATGTTCAATCTCGGCCTGTTCAATCAGCTGAGCCCGCAATTCCCGTACAACTGGTTCTGGCAGGGCGGCCTCGGCGTCTCGGCGCTGCGCAACCTCGGCAGCCATGCGCTGCACTTGCTATGGCATTTATTCGGCCCGCTCGACGAGTTGGTCGCGGTCGACCGCCAGCTGCTGACCGAATGGCGCTTCCCCGATGGTGAAGTACTCAAGCCGGAAACCAATGACTTCGCCAATCTGCTGCTGCGCTTCGTCAGCGGCATGACCATGCAGCTGCAAGTGTCGTGGAACGCCACGCTGACGCCGGGCTGGACGCTCGAAGCGTTCGGCAGCAAAGGGCGTTTTGTCGCCCGCGCCCCGACCTTCCCGACCAGTCGCGACACCACTCTGCACGCCGGTGCGCTCGGCGGCCCGGCGTTCGGCCCGGTCACGATTGCCGAGCGCCTGCTGAAGACGCCGGAAGTCGCGCTCGATTCCGACTCCGAACCGAATGCCTCGCATCCGATGGCCTTGTCGATGCAGCGCATGGTCGAGGCGATCCGCGGCGGCAATGTCGCCGCCACGCCGGACTTCGAGCAGGCCTGGCAGGTTGAACGCGTGCTCGAAGCCGCGCGTCGCTCTGCCGGCGAACGTCGCTGGGTGAAGCTCGATGAGATCGTCTGACGCCGTTACGACGACGACGCGTCTGCTGCCGTTGCAGGGCGGCCGCAATTTTCGTGATCTCGGCGGCTATCAAACGCACGATGGCCGCAGTGTGCGCTGGGGTCGGCTGTATCGCTCCGGCAGCATGGCGGCACTGACGACCGCGGACTGCGAATTGCTGAACGGCTTCGGCATCCGTCTGGTCTGCGACCTGCGCACCACCTCCGAACGCGCAACCGCGCCGAGCAGCTGGCAGAGCGCCGGCGCGCCGCGCTACTGGGGTCGCGACTACGCAATGAGCTTCGGCGATCTGCGCAAGCTCGCCGAAAACGGTCCGCCCACGGCCACACAGCTACGCGAAATCATGCATGTCGTTTACCGCGAGCTGCCATTCGAACAGGCACCGGCGTATCGCGAGATGTTCAGCCAGCTTGCGGCCGGCGAGCTGCCGATGGTGATCAACTGCACCGCCGGCAAGGATCGCACCGGTGTCGCCGCGGCCTTGGTGCTCACGGCGCTGGACGTGCCGCGCGACATCATCATCGAAGACTACGCACTGAGCGGCGAGTTGCTGGCCGGACAGCGTTTTTCGGAAAACGGCGGCGGCATGCTCAGCCACATGTCGGCGGATGCGGTGCGCGCGATCATGGGCTCGGATCCGGACTATCTGGCGACCGCGTTTGCCTCGCTGGAACAGCGTCATGGCGGCGTCGAGCAATATTTGCGCGATGTACTGGGCGTCGGCCCGGACGCGCTGCTCGCGATTCGCAGCGCGCTGCTCGAATAGGCGGCGCGCCGGCGTCCGCATCAGTCGCTGGGGCTGCCAAAACGAGATAACATCTCAAGCAACACCGATGTTCAATAGTGCTTCACGAATTCAGGTTGGAGAACACATGACGCAAGTAATGAAAGGCGTGAGAGTGCTGGAGGTTGCGCAGTTCACCTTCGTGCCCGCCGCCGGCGCGATCCTCGCGGACTGGGGCGCGGACGTCATCAAGATCGAGCATCCGAAGCGCGGCGACACGCAGCGCGGCTTCATCAACATGGGCGGCATCGCGGTCGAGAAGGATCGCAACCCGCTGGTCGAACATCCGAACCGCGGCAAGCGCAGCGTCGGCATCGACCTGTCGACCGCGGAAGGTCAGGCAGTGCTGTATGAAATCGCCAAGACCGCCGACGTGTTCCTGACCAACTACCTGCCGTCGGTCCGGCAGAAGAACAAGTTCGACATCGAACATATTCGCGCGGCGAATCCGAACATCATCTACGCACGCGGCAGCGCGTACGGCGACAAGGGCCCGGAACGCGATGTCGGCGGCTTCGACGGTACCGCGTTCTGGTCGCGCAGCGGCGTCGGCTATTCGATGTCGCCGGCCGAACTCGAAGGTCCGCTGTCGCAGGGCATCATGGCGTTCGGCGATTCGATCGGCGGCATGACCATCGCCGGCGGCATCTCCGGCGCGCTGTTCCATCGCGAGCGCACCGGCGAGGCGGTCGAACTCGACGTCTCGCTGCTGAGCACCGCGTGGTGGGCGTCGGGTGCCAACATCGCGCAGGTGCTGGAGACCGGCAAGACCACACGCAATGCGATGCCGACCTCGGGCGGCTCGGCGCGCAATCCGCTGATGGGCAATTTCCGCACGGCCGACGGCGGCACCATCAACCTGTGCATGGTCAGCCCGACCGGCCTGATCCGCGATGCGTTCACGCATTTCGGCATTCCGGAGGCCGGCGACGATCCGCGCTTCGCCGATGTCTACAAGCTGATCGAGAACGCCGGCGCTGCCAGCGATCTGATCGTCAAGGCGATCGGAGCCAAGCCATTCTCGTACTGGCGCCAGCATCTGAAGACGATGAAGGGTCAGTGGGCGCCGATCCAGAGCCTGCAGGACCTCACCACCGACGAGCAGGCGCTCGCCAACGACATGCTGGTCGAACTCGAAGGCGACGACGGCAAGCCGTTCAAGGTCGTGCGCGGCCCGGTGCAGTTCAATCACGAGCCACTCAAGACCACGCGCGCGCCGCAGGCTTCGGAGCATACTGAAGTGTTCCTGATGGAACTGGGCCTCGAATGGGACCGCATCGAGAGCCTCAAAGCCAAGGGCGCGATCGCCTGAAACTTCTCAACTGAATCGAATACCGACATGAAACCTGGAAGCAAACTCAAGAGCGCCGTCTGCGATACCGAAGTGATGGTGATCAAGGGCAGCGATGTTGCAATCGAATGCGGCGGCGCGCCGATGGCCGCCGATCGTCCGACGACGCGCGGCGAGATCAATCCATCGTTCGCCGACGGCACCAAGATCGGCAAACGCTACGTCGATGCCAGCGATGCGCTCGAACTGCTGTGCGTGAAGGGCGGCCAGGGTTCCCTGTCGATCGCCGGCGTTGCGCTGCAGCCGAAGGAAGCCAAGCCGCTGCCGTCGTCGGATTGATCGCTGCAGCAGCGAGAGACCTCGCACGCGCGAGGATCATTGATGTGGCGCAAGCCGGCCATGTGCCGGCTTCGTCGTAGCGGGTGGATTTTCGATTAGATGAACATTTCGCTGATTCTGCAGATGGCGGCCGATGCCGAACCGGACCGCATCGGTCTCGTGTGCGACGGCCAGCGCTGGTCATACGATGCGCTGCTGACAGCCGCACGCGGTGCCGCCGCGAGCATTCTTGAATCCGGCTGCAGTCACGTCGGCCTGCTCGACGAAAGCAGCGAAGCCGCCGCCATCGCCTTGTTCGGCGCGGCGATCGCCGGCGTGCCGTATGTGCCGCTCAACTACCGCCTTGCCGACGCCGATCTGGGCGCGCTGCTGAAGCGCATCGCACCGGCCTATCTGATCGGCGACGTCGAACGCGTGCAGCGACTCGACGCCGAAGGTGGCCACCAGACGCGCGCTCGCGCCGACTTCGTCCGCGCTGCCGCCGAACGCGGCGAAACCGCGTCGAGCGACGAACACGACGGCGAAGGCATTGCCGCACAGATCTTCACCAGCGGCACCACGGCGGCGCCGAAAGCCGCGTTGCTGCGTCATGCCAACCTGTTGTCGTACATCCTCGGCACCGTCGAATTCGGTTCGGCCGCCCCGGAAGAGGCCGCGCTGGTCTGCGTGCCGCCGTATCACATCGCCGGCATCGCCGCGCTGCTGAGTTCGATCTACGCGATGCGCCGCATCGTGCTGCTGCCGGCGTTCGAGCCGGACGCCTGGCTGCAACTCGCCGCCAGCGAACGTGCCAGCAACGCGTTCGTGGTGCCGACGATGCTCGCACGCATCATCACGCAGATGGACGCCGGCAGCGCGCCCGATCTGGGCGCTCTGCAAGCCATCGCCTACGGCGGCGGCCGCATGCCGCCGGAATTGATCGAACGCGCGTTGACGCTGTTCCCGAACACCGGCTTCACCAATGCCTACGGCCTGACCGAGACCAGCTCGACGGTCGCACTGCTCGGGCCCGACGATCACCGCAGCGCCCATCAGTCCGACGATCCCGCCGTGCGCGCGCGGCTCGGGTCGGTCGGCCAGCCATTGCCGACCGTCGAGATCGAGATCCGCGACGAGGACGGCAAGGTGTTGCCGGCTGGCGAGCGCGGCGAAATCTATGTGCGCGGCGAACAGGTTTCGGGCGAATACAAGGAACGCAGCGCACTCGACGCGCAGGGCTGGTTCCCGACCCGCGACGCCGGCTGGCTCGACAAGGACGGCTATCTGTTCCTCGCCGGCCGTGCCGACGACGTGATCGTGCGCGGCGGCGAGAACATCTCGCCAGGCGAGATCGAAGACGTGCTGATGACGCATCCGGCGATTGCCGATGCCGCTGCCGTCGCGGTGCCGTCGGTCGAATGGGGCGAAGCCGTCGGCATCGCTGTCGTCACCCGCCCCGGCCATGCCGCACCAAGCGAGGACGAGTTGAAGACGCTGATCAGGAATCGCCTGCGCTCGTCGCGTTGCCCGGAGCGCGTCGCCATGCTCGACGCCCTGCCGTACAACGAAATGGGCAAGCTGCTGCGTCGCGAAGTGAAGAAGCTGTTCATCGCCTGAGCCGCATGTCGCCTTGAAAACGGCGGGCCGTCTGACGACGGTCCGCCGTTTTCGTTTGCGCGTGCGGTTGACGTGCCGCAAGTAATCAACAATGATGCTGAACACTTCGTTAGCGTCAGGCTGATCCGCCGCACGACGATCAATAAAACCTGAGAGGAGCAAACATGACGAGATCACTTGCGGGCCGCGTTGCCCTGGTGACCGGCGCATCGTCGGGAATCGGTGAAGCCGTCGCGCTGGCGCTCGCCGCAGCCGGCGTCAGCGTCGCGGTTTCGGCGCGGCGCGCCGATCGAC
>DATCXY010000188.1:0-1887 GCA_036570585.1 Solimonas sp.
AATACGCCAAGCAGCAGCGTGAGGTATTTGATGAGCAGGGCCGCGTTCGGCAAGTGAAGCCGCGCGAAAAGACCGAAGCCGAAGTGGCGGCTGAGGAAGCAGCAGCGCGCGCAGCCGACGAGCTGGCGCAGAAACAGCAGAAGCAGCGGGACTATGATCGCTTTTTGCTGAGCACCTACAACAGCGACAAGGATATCGAGCGCGCACGCGATGAGCGCATCACGATGCTCGATGGCCGCGAGAAGCTCGTCGAGAAATCAATCGCCGACAACCAGAAGGCGATCGACCAGCAGCAAACGCGTATCGACAACATCACCAAAGCCGGCAAGACGCCCGGCGCGGCCTTGACCAAGAAGCTCGGCGAGCTCAAGCAGACGCTGGCTGACAACCAGGCGGCATTGGCTGGCTACGGAACCGAAAAGCAGCAGATCGCGGCCAAGTACAACGCCGATCTGGCACGCTATCAGACGCTCAACGAGCAGTCGGTGAAACCTGATGCCTCAGCCGAACCAGGTCGCCACTAGCAGAGGCAATTCACCCATGGATCAGCGTGCCGATACCCTTGTCGGTGAATAGTTCGAGCAACACGGAATGATCCAGCCGACCGTCGATGATGTGCGCTGACTTCACGCCGCTGTTGACGGCATCGAGCGCGTAACGGACCTTGGGCACCATGCCGCCGTAGATCGTGCCGTCGGCAATCAGTGCCTCGACCTGCGGCACGGTCAGGCCGGTGAGAATGCGCTCCTGCTTGTCGAGGACGCCAGGCGCATTGGTCAGGAAGATGATCTTCTCGGCCTGCAGCACGGCGGCAAGTTTGCCGGCCGCGACGTCCGCATTGATGTTGTAGGCCTCGCCATTCTCGCCGACACCGACTGGTGCGATCACCGGCACGAAGCCGCCAGCTTCGAGATGCGTGATGACGCGCGGATCGATGCGATCGACTTCGCCGACCTGACCGAGCTCGTGCCCGGCGATCTTCATCGCGCGCGCGCGGATCATGCCGCCATCCTTGCCGGTCAGCCCCACCGCGCGACCTCCCTGCAGATTGAGCGCCGCGACCACCGCCTTGTTGACGAGCCCGCCGAGCATCATCTCGACGACATCCATGGTCTCCGCGTCGGTGACGCGCATGCCTTCGATGAACTCGCTCTTCTTGCCGAGCCGCTCCAGATGCGCACCAATCTGCGGGCCGGCACCGTGCACGACGACCGGGTTCATGCCGACCAGCTTCATCAGCGCGATGTCGCGCGCGAACGACGTGATCATCTTGTCGTCCTTCATCGCGTTGCCGCCGTATTTGACGACGATGGTCTTGCCGGCAAAGCGGCGGATGTACGGCAGCGCCTCGGTCAGCACCCGGGCGGTGGTCTGCGCGTTGCTCAGATCTAGTGTCATGTCGATGGTTTCGGTGTAGCGCGAAAGAAGTGCAATCAGTGACGGCCGGTATGACCGAAGCCGCCGGCGCCGCGCTCGCTGGCAGCAAAGTCATCGACGATTTCGAATGCGGCCTGCACGACCGGCACGAACACCATCTGTGCGATCCGCTCGCCGGGATTGATCGTGAACGCCGCCTGGCCACGGTTCCAGCACGACACCATCAATTCCCCTTGGTAATCGGAGTCGATCAGACCAACCAGATTGCCGAGCACGATACCGTTTTTGTGGCCCAGCCCCGAGCGCGGCAGGATCACCGCCGCCAGATTCGCGTCGCCGATATGAATCGCAAGGCCGGTTTTCAGCAGCGCCGTCGCGCCGGGTTCCAGCGTCAGCGGCGCGTCGAGCAGACAGCGCAGGTCGAGGCCGGCGGCACCGTCGGTCGCATACGCCGGCAGCGGCAGCTCGGTGCCGATGCGCGGATCGAGAATCTTCAGTCGGATGTTCTGT
>DATCXY010000189.1:0-27017 GCA_036570585.1 Solimonas sp.
ACGCCGGCGCGGCACCCTCGTCGGTAGCGGTTTTGGCTTCAGCTCCGGTCTCGACGTTGTCGACCGCCGCAATCTGCACGCCATGTTCGGCGGCAATCGCGGCGGCTTCGGCGAGCATGGTCTGCGGAATCCGGTACGCGCTGGGCCGTGCGCCGAGTTCGCCGGCGTACAGGCTGTCGGCCTGCGCGACCTCGTCAGCCGGCAAGCGCGCGGCGATCTGCTGCTCAAGCAAGGCTATCGAGGCGCTGCCCTCACGCGCACCGAGCCGCGCGAACACATAGGCATTGGCGAGATTCGGACACAGTCCCTTGCCGCTGACGAACAGACGCGCCAGCGCGCCGTCGGCCGCAGCGTAACCTCGCCGCGCCGACCACATCAGATATTGCGCGGCGAGCAGCGGCCGGCTCTCATCGAGATATCCGTACGCAAACAGGCGACCCAGTTCGTAGTGTCCCTTGAGCGCAGTCTCCGGCTGCGTCGCCGCCTGTTGCAGATAGCGCAATGCTTGCGCCGGATCGCGCGGCGCGCGGACGCCGGCCAGATAGAGTTCGCCGAGATACAGCGTCGCCTCCGGGATGCCCTGCTCAACGCCGTGCTTGAGGCGGGCTTCGATCTCGGCGTTCGGCAACAGATAGGGGTAACGGGTGACAACGCCGGCGGCGAGTACCGGCGCGTCGGCCGGGCCGTCGAGCAGCTTCGACAACAAGCTGTTGGCGAGCTCGGGCTGTGCGGGCGGGCCGGCGGGCAGCGTGTCGCCGACGTTTCCATTCGCGTTTGCGGCGCCGCTCGCGGATGTCAGATCGACGCGCGTGCACGACCGATTCGGTTTTGCCGCGGCCTGCGCCTGCACGGCCGTTTCGCTCAGCTCGCCCTCGTCTTCACGAACGTCGGAAATCCGCACGGCCGGCATCGGCGCATCGCTGTCGTCGTCATCGTCATCACCGGCGTCGAGCGGCGCAACCAGCACGCGGGCGATACCCACGAGCGTATGCGCGTCGACCAGGCCGTCGTCGTATTTGTCGCTCGCGGCCGTCACCAACGCCTGCAGACGGCCCGGATTATTGGCGGCACGCTCGGCGCGCACGAGGTCGACGTAGCACTCCGGCACCTGATTGACCCAGCGTCCGCACAACGTCAGCAGCTTCTCGGCATGGCCTTGGTCGTGGCGTGTGCCGCGATACCAGCCGATCACGGCGCCCTGCATGTCCGGCGCGCCGATCTGCTCGGCGCGCGCCACCAGCGTCGCGACGCGATGCCCGGTGTCGCGCTGTGGATAATCACTGTAGATGCGGATCAGTCCGACCAGCGCATCGCGATCATGATGCTCGTCCCACGCGGTCGCGAGCAGCGCCTCGCCCTCGGCAATCGACGCATCATCGTTCTGCCGGATCAGCAAGCGGCCGAGCGGCACTTCGGTATCGAGCGGACTGTTCGCGCTTGCGGTTCGCAGCCAGCCGATCGCCTGCGAGACGCGCTCCGGCGTGCCGATCTGCGCATAGAGTCTGGCGAGCGCGATCTGGGCTTCGACGTAGCCCTGTTCGGCGAGCGGCTTGAGATCGGCCTCGGCGTCGTCGAGCCGCCCGGCCGCCGCGGACTGTTTGCCTCGTGCCAGATCTGGCAAGCCCTGCGCATGCGAAACCAGCACGCCGTCGCCGCCCTTGTCGCGATGATTGCCATAGGCATAGGCGTCGTAGCGGACGCCGAACACCAGCGCGGCGATCGCCAGCGACACCAGGCTTCGCGACGGCAGTCGGGATGGCGGGCGCGCGTTCATATCGCTTTCGCCTCGTGATACAGACGGTCACCGAGCCGCGAGAGCTGGCTCCACAACAGCGTCTCGCCGCCGAGCCGCACGTCGACCGGCCGGTTGATCAGCGACGGATCGAGCGACTCGCGGGGCTCGATGGTGACGATCACGTCAGCGACCGAACCCTGATTGTTGAGACCGCGGGCGTCGCTGTTCGCGGACACCTCGGCGCCGGCCGCGGACAGCAGATGCACATCCTTGACCTTGCCGTAGCGCTCGTGGTCCTCGCCCGAGATCGCGAACGCAACCGTCTTGCCGATCGGCAGATCGTCGATGTTGTCGAAACGGAAGCGCGCGAGCACATACGGCTGCGCGTTGATCGGCACCAGCTCGAACAGCGCCTGGCCGCGATTGGCGTACTGCCCATCGGCGGCGAACTGCTGCTGGACCTTGCAGTCGCAGGGGCTGGTCAGCGTGCCCTTGAGCTGATCGCCCATCAGCTGCGACAGCTGCTCGGGTGACAGATGCAGCGCACCGATATCGGTCTGCACGACATCGAGCATCGCAGCCTGGAACGAACCGAGCGGCTGGCCCTTGTGGACGATGCCGTCGGTCGGCACGAGGTTGAAAAAGGTGCCGTCGCGCGGCATTGCCACCGAATAGCTCGGCGCCGCGATCTTCGCCGCCGATGCGCGCGTGACGAACGCCATCGCATAGAGCTTGCCGATCGCATAGAAGAATGCGAGCAGGCCGATCGCGAACATCGCGACCGTCATCGCCATTGCCCGCGTACGTGCCTTTCCAGTCAGACCGGTCGTCGCGGTCTGTGTCTGGCGCGCCTTCGTGAAGTTGTCGCGCGCCAGCGCGGTGATGACGTCGCCGGTCGCGATCAATTCGCCGGCCAGGGTGCCGCCGATCACCTGTCGCAACACCGCGATCTCGCGCGCGCCGAGATTCTGGAACACGACACCGACGCGTTTGCCGTCGCCACCGAGATTGCGAACCTGGAACGACAGCGGCAACACGAAGGCCACCGGCGCGACGGTGAACGACAGCCGTGCGCGGTAGGTGTCACCGATCTTGAAGCGCGCGCCGTCGGTGACGACAAAGCTCAGACCGCCGGCTGACAGATCATGCAGCGCGTAACGATGTTCACCACCGGACTGCGCGACGTGAATGATGCCCGGAACGCGAACGCGCGGATGCTGACGCTGTGCCTCGGCTTCGTGCACGACATTGGGAGGAGTACCGTCATCCATGGCTGGTTCCTTCGAAAAATTGCGGGGACAGATCGCGAGAAATGGCATGGCGGGCTAGAGATCCACCATCGACAGCACGACCGCCGCGAACACGCTGACAGCCGCGAACATCAGGAGCTGCGAAGACCACCAGTTGAAGCGCGTCTGGAATGCATCGCCGCTGGCTGCGAGCTTGGTCCTCTGGCGCGTCCACGATTGCTGATCGAGCCGGAACGAGACATGGATCTTCACGATCGAACCGACGATCTGGTTGTAATAAAGCAGCAGCGGGAATGCCGGGCCGATCGGATGGCCGGACAGCAGCAGCAGCCAGCTCATCAGCAAGCGCGTCATGCCGACCCACAGCGCGAAGCTGACGACAAACATGATGCTGCCGAACTTGATGCTGGCGGCAATCGCCAGCGCCAGACCGAGCAGGCCGGTCCACATCAGGATGCGCTGGTCGAGCAGCACGTAGTACGTGAACCAGCCCAGGCGTGACGGACCGAGGCCGAGCGCGCGACCGTTCTGCCGAAGCGAATTGCCGTACCAGCGGAACATCAGCTGGCGGCTGGCCTTGATGAAACTGCGATGCGGCGGATGTTCGACCGTGCTGATCGCCGCGTCGGGGACGTACCAGGTGTCCCAGCCAAGCCGCATCAGGCTGAACCAGCTCGACTTGTCATCGCCGGTCAGGAACTTGAAGCGACCGAGACGCCAATGATCGAGCGCGTCGTTCTGCACGTCGTCGATGAAACGCGGATCGGTGACGATGCCGACGCGGAACAGCGACATGCGGCCGGTCAGCGTCAGCACACGGCGCGTCAGCGCCATCGAGCACATGTTGAGGTGGCGCTGCGCGAAGCGCAGCTTGTGCCACTCGCTCATGACGTAACTGCCGTCGACCTTGCAGAACTCGTTGGTCGTCAGGCCGCCGACGCCTGGCATCAGCTTGAAGAATGGCGCGGTCTTGTTGACGACGCCCGGTTCCAGCAGGGTGTCGCCATCGATCACCGCGACGACGGCGTCGGGATCGGGCATGTCGCGAGAGATCGCACGGAAGCCCTGCGCAAGCCCGTCGCGCTTGCCGGTGCCGGCAATGCGCACGATCTTCAGACGCATGCTGGATGGCGGCGCGATCCGGCGCCAGAGATCGAGCACGATCCGCTCGTCGCTCATCTCGACGATCGACGCGATCACCGTGCATGGCCAGCCGCAGCGCATGCCCTCTTCGATCGTCGCGCGATAGACCTCGGCAGTCGTCAGCGCGTCGATGCGAAAGCTCGTCACCATCAGATAGACGTGCGACGGCGCTGCCGCCTCGCCGAGTGCTTCGACCTCGCGTCGCAGACGCGGATATTCGCGATGCAGAAACAGCATGCCACGCACGAAGTGGATCACGCGCAATGAATAGCGCCAGACGCCGAGCGCACCGATCGCCAGCACGTAGTTCGCCGAACCGGGCTGGAACGCGTCGGCCGGCAACAGCAACGCGATCCAGACCAGTGCGGTGGCGTACATCAGCCAACCGGCGAAATCGAGGCTGCGCGGGCGCGACTCCGGCGCCTGCGGCATCGCGTGAGTGGCATCGGTGGCGGGCGCGAAGGCGCTCATCGGCTGGGCTTCCTTGCCGTACTTACCAGCAGATGCCCTGCATGTCGTCGGTCGACGGATGCGGCATGTAGCCGACCAGATCGACGACCTTGCGTTCGTTGCGCGAGCCGTTGACGTACTTCTCGAAGCTGCGATCGCGCAGGCCGAGCACCAGCACTTCGGAATCGTTGATGACCTCCTGCAGGTCGGACTTGAGCAGCGACGAGATGTGCGGAATCTTGCTGTTGATGTATTCGCGATTGGCGCCATGGACGCGCGCGTATTCGACGTTCTTGTCGAAGATCGACAGCTCGTAGCCCTTGCCGATCAGCATCTCGGCAAGCTCGACCAGCGGACTTTCGCGCAGATCGTCGGTCTTGGCCTTGAAGCTCAGGCCGAGCATGCCGATCTTGCGCTTGCCGAACGACTCGACGAGGTCAAACGCGTTGCGGACCTGCATGGTGTTGGTCGCCATCAGCGACTTCAGCAGCGGGATATCGACATCCATCTGCGTCGCGCGGTAAGTCAGCGCGCGCACATCCTTCGGCAGACATGAGCCACCGAACGCAAAGCCGGGGCGCATGTAGTAATCCGAAAGATTGAGCTTGGAGTCCTGGCAGACGACATCCATCACCTGGCGGCCGTCGACGCCAAATGACTTGGCGATGTTGCCGATCTCATTGGCAAACGAAATCTTGGTCGCGTGCCAGACGTTGCATGAGTACTTGACCATCTCGGCGACCTCGATCGACTTGCGGATCACCGGCGCCGGCAGGTGCTGGTACAGCGATGCCAGCAGATCGCCGGAGGCCTTGTCCCATTCGCCGATCACCGTCATGGGCGGATGGTTGTAGTCGTAGATGGCCGTGCTCTCGCGCAGGAATTCCGGATTGACGGCGATGCCGAAGTCGACGCCGGCAAGCTTGCCGGAGGCCTTCTCCAGCAGAGGCACGACCAGGCCATTGACCGTCCCGGGCAGCACCGTGCTACGGACCACGATCGTGTGGCGGGCGTTCTTGCGCTTGATCACCTCGCCGATCTCGCGCGTCACCGCTTCGATGTAATCGAGATCGAGATCGCCGCTCCTCTTGCTCGGCGTGCCGACGCAGATCATCGACATCTCGGTGTTCTCGATCGCCTCGGCGGTCGCACTGGTAGCGCGCAGGTGACCCGACTTCACGCCCGATGCGAGCAACTCTTCGAGACCCGGCTCGACGATCGGCGATTTGCCGGCGTTGATGAGGCGAATCTTGTCCGCCGACACGTCGACGCCGATAACGGTATGGCCGCGCTCCGCGAAGCAGGCCGCGCAGACCGCGCCGACGTAACCCATGCCGAAGATGCTGATATTCATTGTCTGTTTTCCATTTGTTACGTAGAGGAGGTTTGCGTGTTCTGGATCGCTGCTTTCACGTTCATTCGGTACCACCGATGCGCTGCAACAGCTCAGCGGTTCGCGCGTGCATCAGTGGTGCATCGCCTCGGCTTTCAACATTCAGGCGCAGCACCGGCTCGGTGTTCGAGCCGCGCAGATTGAAGCGCCAGTCGGCGTATTCGATCGACAGGCCGTCGGTGTGATCGATACCTTGTGCGGCCGATGCGTAGTGGCGTTCGACATCGGCCAGTACAGTCGCGATGTCGCCGACCTTGCGATTGATCTCGCCGCTCGCCGGAAACCGGCGCATGCGCTCGCCGACCAGCTGCGACAGTGTCCTGCCGCTTTCGCTGATCAACTGTGCGACCAGCAGCCACGGAATCGTGCCGTTGTCGCAATACGCGAAGTCGCGGAAGTAGTGATGCGCGCTCATCTCGCCGCCGTAGATCGCGTTCTCGGCGCGCATGCGCTCCTTGATGAACGCGTGGCCGGTCTTGCTCTGTACCGGCTCGCCGCCGGCCGCGGTCACCATGTCGATGGTGTTCCAGCTCAGCCGCGGGTCATGGATGATCTTTGCGCCCGGCTCGCGCTTGAGCATCGCTTCAGCGAGCAGTCCGACGATGTAGTAACCCTCGATGAAGTCGCCGTGTTCGTCGAACAGAAAACAGCGATCGAAGTCACCATCCCAGGCGACGCCGAAGTCGGCGTCGGTGCTGCGCACGAAATCGCGCGTCGCGATGCGGTTCTCGGGCAGCAGGGGATTCGGGATGCCGTTCGGAAACCGGCCGTCGGGTTCGGCGTGCAGACGCTCGATCGTGAACGGCAGATGCGGCGCGATCGCGTCGACCATCAGTCCGGCGCCACCATTGCCGGGATTGACCGCGATCTTCAGCGGTTTCAGCGCAGGCCGATCGAGATAGCCGAGCAGATGTTGCACATATTCGTCACGGAACGACGTCGGCGTCGCCACCGCCTTGCCACCCGGTCGCTCGATCGAGCGCGCAACGGCGGTCTCGAGTTCCCGCAGACCGCTGTCGCCGGAGATCGGTCGCGCCCCGGCTCGCACGAGCTTGAGGCCGTTGTACTCGATCGGATTGTGCGACGCGGTGACCATGACGCCGCCATCGACGCCATCCTGAAACGCCGCGAAATAGACTTCCTCGGTGCCGCACAAGCCAAGGTCGAGCACTTCAGCACCGCCGCGCGTCAGACCCAGCGATAGCGCTCTTGCCAGCATCGGGCTCGATTCGCGCACATCGCGTCCGATCGCGACGCGCCGTGGCGAATAGCGCTCCGCATAAGCCAGGCCGAGCCGATACGCGATCGTCGCGTTGAGTTCGTTCGGCACACGACCGCGGATGTCGTAGGCCTTGAATGCCGGCAGGCGCGGTATCGCAGTCTTCACCGCGCCCGCTGCGCGCTTGCGTTCCGCTACCGTCGGACCGCTATCGGGATGAGCATTCATCGCGGTGCTCACGCGATAGCCTTGGCCGGCGCATCACGCGTCTCGCTACGGCCGTACGAATCGCTCATCCGCACGATATCGTCCTCGCCCAGATAGCAGCCGCTCTGAACCTCGATCAGCTCCAGCGGCACCTTGCCCGGGTTCTCCAGGCGATGCGTGTTGCCGAGCGGAATATAGGTGGACTGGTCTTCCGAGATGTAGAAGTTTTTGTCGTTGCACGTCACCTTGGCGGTGCCGCGCACGACCACCCAGTGTTCGGCACGATGGAAGTGCATCTGAAGGCTGAGCTTCTCGCCTGGCTTGACCGAGATGCGCTTGACCTGGAAACGCTCGCCGAGCGCAACCGTTTCATAGAAACCCCAGGGCCGATAGACGCGGCGGTGAGCGTCGGCCTCGACGCGCCTCTTGCGTTTGAGACTCTGCACGATCTTCTTGACGTCCTGGACACGATCCTTGTGCGCGACCAGCACCGCATCATCGGTCTCGACAACGACGTGATCGGAGACACCGACCAGCGCCACCAGGCGGCCGCTCGAATGCACGAGGTTTTCATGCGCGTCTTCGAGCACGACATCGCCGCGCGTACGGTTGTCGTCGGCATCGCTGGCCGGCAGTCGTTCGAGAAAATTCCACGACCCGACGTCATCCCAGCCGGCTTCAAGCGGCACCAGCGCGAGCTGGTCGGTCTTCTCCATCACCGCATAATCGATCGACTCGTTGCGACATTCCTTCCAGGCCTTGCCGTCCAGCGCGATCGTGTCGCCTTCACGCTTGGCCTTCTGCAGCGCCTCCAGCGAGCGAATGTAGGTTTCCGGTTCGAGGCGGCGCAGCTCGGCGAGAAAGCGGCCCGAGCGGAACATGAACATGCCGCTGTTCCAGTAGTGATCACCTTGTTCGATGAACTGCTGCGCACGATCAACGGTCGGTTTCTCGACAAAACTGTCGACTTCCTGTGCTCGGCTGGTGCCAAGCCGCGAGTCCGGTTTCACCTTCAGATACCCGAATCCGGTTTCCGGGCGCGTCGGCGTGATGCCGAAGGTGACGATGTACCCTTGCGAAGCGACATCGACGGCGGACTTCACGGCCGCTTCGAATGCGGCCTGATTGCCGATGGCATGATCGGCCGCCATCAGGAAGACCAGCGCGTCCGGACCGAACTCCTCGGCGACGAAATGTGCGGCGACCGCGGCGGCCGGTGCGGTATTGCGGCCTTCCGGCTCCAGCAGCACGGCAGCGTCGCGGATCTCCGCCTGACGCAACTGTTCGGCGATCAGGAAACGATGCGCGACCGAACCGATGACGATCGGGCTGATCGCCTCTTCGATCCTCGACGTGCGCAGTGCGGTCTCCTGAAACAGACTCGACTTTCCGAGCAGTGAGAGGAACTGCTTGGGATGCTGTTCGCGCGACAGCGGCCACAGACGCGTGCCGCTGCCGCCAGCCATCAATACCGGCACGACCATGCGGGCCTGGGTCATGGGAAACATTCGCGGCGGAGTTTTCATCGTTCACCTGCCTCACTGTCATCGCGAGCCCACTGATCGAGGCATCGCATGGATTCATGTCGACATCGCCGACGTCCGTCGCGTGCATCAAGATCGGACGCAAGCGACTGAGCGGAAGCGGCAACAGCCGTGCCACCACGAGGAATGACTGCATCAACAGTGACTTATCGAACAGTTGCCGAAACAGACATTGAATTCGGCGACGCAGGGCCCCGAAAGCGTCGCCAAATCACGACAGGCCACATTCGCGATTGCGCAATATGCAAGCGACACAAGCACATCAGGCTGTCGCCAATGACAGACGTCGCCGCTTCCTGATCGCTCATTGCGGACTTCCAATCCGCGCGGATCGACACGCCCGCAGCAAAGTCGAGCGCGCATCCATCCGACCGCTTTGCATTCGAGACATAAGGATCGCGAGCGCGCGGACTGGCGCATCGCCCTTCTGGAAATTCCATGCGGCGCGGCCGTCAACGTCGCGACATGGCGACACGTCTGTGAGTGGGTGTCCCGGACACAGCACGATTCACAGTGAGTTCAGCGCTAACCGCACATTGTCTGCACGTTCTTCGCTCCCGTCCTGCGTGCTAATGGCCATCCGAATCCCGAACACCATGACGGGTCTCGTCGCAGCAGCCTGCGTACTCGCAGCGCTGCCGTTGATGATCGCGCTGTTGCTCGCGGAAGTTGCGCTCGAACGGGTGACGAAGCAGACCGAACTGCTGATCGACGACGGCGTCGCGGTCTCGCAGCTGAGCAACGAGATGCGCGACGAACTGCAAGATCTGGAACGTGCAAGCCGCCAGTACCTCGCGATTCGGGATCGTGATCTTCTTTTGCTCTCGGAACGACGCTGGGACCGCGCACATCAATTGATACGCGAGATCGAAGCCCATCAACTCGACGCCGACATGGCCAGACGCGCATCGCTGATTCGTCACGGTCTGGCCGACGCCCGGCTCGACTGGCAGGTCGGCACTGCCGAAAGCGAATCGATGCTGGATTCGGTCGCGGGCATACAGGCGCTGGAAGCACAGATCGATGGCATCAGAAGCGCAGCGGCCAAGCACATCGACCAGCGACTCGCACACGTCCGCCGTGCCAGCGACCACGCGCGCCGCGACATGCTGCTGTCGGTACTGACACTGATCCCGCTGGCAGCGCTGCTGGCTTACATCTGTTCAGTGGTCGTCACGCGACCGTTGCGCGATCTGTATCGCACGATCAGCGAACTGGGTCACGGCCGTTACTCACATCCGGTCAGCATTACCTTTCCAAGCGAAATGCGACGGCTCGGCGAGCAGCTCGACTGGCTGCGACGCAGGCTCGCGCAGCTCGAAGACGACAAGGATCAGTTCCTGCGGCAGGTCTCGCACGAACTGAAGACGCCTCTGGCCAGCCTGCGCGAAGGTGCCGAGCTGCTGCGCGAAGGCTCGCTCGGCGCACTCACGCCGAGGCAGCACGAAGTGGCCGGCATTCTCGCCGAGTCGACGATCGAGCTCGAAGCCCTGATTTCCAACTTGCTCGCGTATGCCGAATGGCGATCCGAACGCAAGCACGCGCAACGCGGATGGTTCGATCCCCGTCCGCTGCTCGATGAAGTGTTGTCACAGCATGTGCTGCCGATGAGCCAGCGCCGGCTGCGAACAGAATTGCGCGTGCCGCCGAGCGGTTTGTTCGGCCAGCGTTCACAACTGCGGCTCGCGCTCGACAATCTTGTCACCAATGCAATCAAGCATGCGCCGGATGGCTCAGTGATCGAAATTGCGATCGCGACGCCAGACAACCATTGCGAACTGGCGGTCCGCGATCACGGCCGTGGAGTCCTGGATGAAGAAAAGAAACGGATATTCGAACCTTTCATTCGCGGAACCGAGCTCGAAGAGCGAGGTATCCGCGGCACTGGCGTCGGCCTGTCGATCGTGCGCGAGGTTGCACGCGCGCATGGCGGCGAAGTCGAGGTCCTCGATGCCAGGCCGGGTGCGTGCTTTATTCTGCGTTGGCCCTGCCCTCTGCCTCAGCATGTTGATGCTGTCGGCGTGCAGCACGATGCCCACCTTTCGCTTGCCATCTGACGACATGCAGACGCCACTCGAACTGTTCGCGATCGCCAGCAGCTCGCCGGGCAAGCGCGAAGCGCTATGGCGCAGCGTGCGCCACCAGCAGGAATCCAGCGAAAACACGTTGAAACGCGCGCTGCTACAGAGCATGCCCGGACACAGCGGGTACGACCCGGGGACCGCACGCCGTCGTCTTTCCGCCATCAGCTACAGCAAAAACACCGAGGACGCAGCGCTGGCACGCATCCGTCTGACAGAAATCAGCAACGGCAGCGCCAGCGACGACTGCCGCAGCGAAGTGCATGACCTGCAACAACGACTCGACAAGATTGTCGATATCGAACGAACCCTGGACCGGAATGGGAATGCCGCGAAATCAGATCCTGCTCGTTGACGACGATCCGAAGCTGCTGCGTGTCCTGACACTGCGGCTGGAGGCGGAGGGTTATGGCGTGATCGCCACGGCCAGTGGCGAGGAGGCATTGCAGCGGCTCGACAATGTCCGGCCGCAGATGGTGCTGGCCGATCTGCGGATGCCGGATCTCGATGGCATCGAACTGCTGGTTCGCATCCAGGGCCGCCATCCGAGCCTGCCGGTCGCGATCCTGTCGGCACATGGCGACATTCCCGATGCGGTGCGTGCCACGCATGCCGGTGCCGTCGATTTTCTGACCAAGCCGATCGATCGTGAGCGGCTGATCAACTGCATCGAGCGTCACGTCGACGGCGTCAGCGAGGCGACGCCGAGTTGGGCGCATGGCATCGTCACACGCAGCGCGCTGATGCATGCGGTGCTCGAGGACGCGCAGCGCGTCGCGCGGACCGATTCGGCTGTACTGATCACCGGTGCCAGCGGTACCGGCAAGGAAATTCTGGCGCGCGCCCTGCACGATGCGAGCTCGCGCCAGCACAAGCCATTCGTCGCGATCAATTGCGCCGCGGTACCGGCCGAGCTGCTGGAGTCGGAATTGTTTGGCCATCGCAAAGGCAGTTTCACCGGCGCTCATGCCGATCATCCCGGTCTGTTCCGCGCCGCGCATGGCGGCACCGTGTTTCTCGACGAGATCGGCGACATGCCGACGGCATTGCAGGTCAAGCTGCTGCGTGTCCTGCAGGAGCGCGAGGTCCGGCCCGTCGGTGACACCCGGACCATCCCGATCGATGTGCGCGTGTTGTCAGCGACGCACTGCGATATGGATTCGCGTGTCGCCGACGGTCACTTTCGTGAAGATCTGTTCTATCGCCTCAATGTCGTGCGCTTGCGTCTGCCGTCACTGGAGCAGCGACGCGAAGACATCGCGCTGTTGGTCAACCATCGGCTCGAACAGCTCGGCGCAGGCGGCCAACCGCACTATCGCTATGCGCCGGACGCGATTGACGTGATGGCGACGGCGCCATGGCCGGGCAACGTCCGGCAGCTGTTCAACGTCGTCGAACAGACCGTGGCGCTGACACCGAGCCGCACCATCGGCGCCGCGCTGGTGCGCAAGTGCCTGGGCGAATTCACCGAAGGTCTGCCGGCGTTCGACGAAGCGCGTGACGAGTTCGCGCGTACCTATTTGCGCCAGCTGCTGGAACTGTCGGGTGGCAATATCACGCGCGCCGCGCGCCTGGCGCGACGCAATCGCACAGACTTCTACAAGCTCTTGAATCGATACCGGCTGGAGCCGTCTCAGTTCAAACCGCAGAACGACCTTTAAGCGCGCCGCTATACCGCGACCGCGCCCTTGATGTGCGGATGCGCTTCATAACCGACCAGCTCGAAGTCTTCGTATTCGTACTGGTCGATCGAATCGGGCCGACGCTTGATGATCATCTTCGGCAGCGGATACGGCGCGCGCGTGATCTGCTCGCGCACCTGTTCGAGATGATTCTTGTAAATGTGGATGTCGCCGCCGGTCCAGACGAACACACCAGGCTCGAGATCACACTGTTGCGCGAGCATCAGCAGCAGCAAGGCATAGCTGGCAATGTTGAATGGCACACCGAGAAACATGTCGCAGGAGCGCTGGTACAGCTGCAGGTTGAGGCGACCGTTGAGCACCGAGGTCTGGAACAGGCAGTGACAGGGCGCCAGCGCCATCTGCGGCAGATCGCCCGGATTCCACGCGCTGACGATCTGCCGGCGTGATGCAGGATCTTTCTTGATCAGCTCGACGAGCTGCCTGATCTGATCGATGTGCCGGCCGTCGGCCGTGAGCCAGTCGCGCCACTGCTTGCCGTAGACCGGACCGAGGTCGCCGTTCGCATCCGCCCACTCGTCCCAGATCGAGACCTTGCGCTCCTTCAGCCACGCGGTATTGGTATCGCCGCGCAGGAACCAGAGCAGTTCGACGATGATCGAACGCAGATGCAGCTTCTTGGTGGTCACGACCGGAAAGCCGTCGGCGAGATCGAAGCGCATCTGCCCACCGAAGGTCGCCAGCGTGCCGACACCGGTACGGTCGTGCTGCTCGACGCCTTCAGCGAGTACCCTTCGCAGCAAATCCTGATACGCCTTCACGCCGGGGCTCCATTCGTCTGCCGCTGACGCAACGACCAGACCAGAATGATCAGACCGCCGAGCAGCATCGGCAGGCACAATTCCTGCCCGCGTGTCAGCCAGCCGAAATGCAGGTAGCCGAGTTGCACGTCCGGCACGCGCACGAACTCGATGCAAAAGCGGAACGTGCCATACAACAGCAGGAACAGCGCACTGATCATGCCGCGTGGCGTCGGTCGTTTGCCGACCCACCAGAGGATCGCGAACATCACCAGGCCTTCGAGAATTGCTTCGTACAGCATGCTCGGATGGCGCGGCAGCAGGTCCGGTGCGGTGGTCGGAAACACCATGCCCCACGGCAGGTCGGTCGGCTTGCCCCACAGTTCGCCGTTGATGAAGTTGCCGATACGGCCGGTGAACAGGCCGATCGGCACCAGCACCGCGGTAAAGTCGGCAACCTCGAAATACTTGAGCTTCTGCATGCGCGCGAACACGCCCATCGCGACCAGCACGCCGAGCAGACCGCCGTGGAACGACATGCCGCCTTGCCAGACGCGAATGATCATCAGCGGATCGGACGCCGGCAGCCAGTGGCCAGCCGCATCGTAGGCATAGAACAGCACGTAGCCGATGCGCCCACCAAGGATCACGCCCATCACGACGTAAAACAGCAGGTCGGCCATGCGGTCGCGCGACCAGTCGACGTGCGGCAGACGCGCGCGGCGAATCGCCATGCCCCAGGCGATCCAGAAACCGAGCAGATACGTCAGTCCGTACCAGTGGATGGAAAGCGGGCCGAGCTTGAGCGCGACGGGATCGATGTTGGGGTGCATGAGCATGGCGGCGATTGTAGCGGGAGCTGTGTGGCGGTTCTTTTTGGGCAGCGCTATTCGGCTGAGACCGCGCAGAAGAACGCCTTCAGGTAGCGGGTCTCGGGAATTGCCGGATGGACCGGATGATCCGGCCCCTGCGCACCCTGTTCAAGCAGCTGCAGGCGACGGCCGACATGCCGCGACTCACGCAGCAGGATGCGCTGCAGCTCCTCGCCTTCGAGGTGATGCGAGCACGAGCACGACACCAGAATGCCGCCATCATCGAGCAGATGCAGCGCTGCGCGATTGAGCGCCGCGTAATGTTCAAGACCGGCATCGTGATCCTTGCGACGCTTGATCAGGGCCGGTGGGTCGACGATGGCGACATCGAATTTGCGCCCATCGGCGCGCAGCGCCTTCATGCCGGCGAGCGCGTCATCACGGATCGTTTCCAGCGGCAGATCATTGAGCCGGGCACTGGCCTGCGCGACATCGAGCGCCGGTTGCGACGAATCGAGGCAGACCGCCGAGGCGGCGCCATCGCGCAGCGCGCGCAAGCCCCAGGCGCCGACGTAGCTGAAGACATCCAGCACGCTGCGGCCCTGCACGTAACGCGCGAGCCGCGAGCGGTTGTCGCGTTGATCGAAGAAGAAGCCGGTTTTCTGTCCGCCCGCGAGCGACAGCGCGAAGCGAATGCCTTCCTCGCGTATCTCCAACGGGTCGTCGATCGTGCCGATCGTCTCGTTGTCCTGTGACAGGCCCTCCAGTTCGCGCGCGCCGTTTTCATTGCGCAGCAAGATGCCACGCGGCTGCAACAATGCCTGCAGTGCCTCAAGCAGCAGCGATTTCAGCGCTTCCATGCCGGCGGTGGTGATCTGCACCACCAGCACCCTGTCGTAGCGATCGATGATCAGACCCGGCAGACCGTCGCCCTCGCCGTGCACGAGCCGGTAGTACGGCTCGCGGTAGATCTGCTCGCGCAGCACCAGGGCAGCGTGCAGACGCTGCGCAAACCATGAGGCATCGATGACGCAATCGGCCTTGTCGCTGAGCAGGCGCACCGAAAGCAGCGTGCGCGGATTGACGTAGCCAACCCCCAGCGGCTTGTCTCGGCTGTCGTGCACGCGGCACAGCGTGCCCGGCGCGATCTGGCGAAATTCCGGCCCGACGTCGATCTCGTTGGAATAGACCCAGAGATGTCCGGCGCGTAGCCGTCGTTCTTCGCGCGGCTTGAGTTTGAGCGTCAGCACATGGTTCTTCAGTTCAGCTCGCGACGGAAGGCTTTCTTGTAACGGGCGCGAAATTCATCCATCGAAAAACGATGGTTCTGGGTTCCAGAACGCTCGATGCAATACGCGCCCATCAACGACGCGACACGGCCGGTCGTCTCCCAGTCGAGGCCGCGGGCCAGACCGTACAGCAGGCCGCCGCGATACGCATCGCCGCAGCCAGTCGGGTCGGTCAGTGAATCGGCCTTCACGCAAGGAATTTCGATGCGCTTGTCGCCGACATGAATGTCCGAACCCTTGCCGCCGCGCGTGACGATCAAGGCCTCGACCTTGGCAGCGATCTGCTCCAGCGTCCAGCCGGTGCGCTTCGTCAGTACCTCGGCCTCGTAGTCGTTGACGGCGACGTAGCTGGCCTTGTCGATGAACGCACGGAATTCCTCGCCGTTGAACAGCGGGATGCCCTGTCCTGGATCGAAAATGAACGGAATGCCGGCATCGGCGAACTGCTGCGCGTGCAGCAACATGGCCTCACGCGATTCGGCCGAGACCGAACCGATCTTCACGCCCTTGCCATCGACATTCTGCGTATCCGCCTGCGCCATCGCACCCGGGTGGAACGCAGTGATCTGGTTGTCGTCGAGATCGGTGGTGATGTACGCCTGCGCGGTGTACATGTCCGGCACGACCTTGAGGAAGTCGCGTGCGATGTCGTTCTTGTCGAGCCACTGTGCATATGCGCCGAAGTCGTGTCCTATCGTGCCCATTGGCAATGCTTGCTCGCCGAGCAGATTGACGTTGTAGGCGATATTGCCGGCGGTCCCGCCGAAATCACGGCGCAGCTGCGGCACCAGAAACGACACATTCAGGATATGGACCTTGTCGGGCAGGATCGCGTCCTTGAACTGGCCCGAATAGACCATGATCGTGTCGTAAGCCATCGAACCGCAGATCAACGCAGACATTGATGCTCCTCTCGGGCGCGCTGCTGCGCGCCGCAATGATGGGATGAAGACGGCGATGCCGGCACCGACCTCAAAAAAACAGAACGCAGGACCAGATCACCGGCACCTGCAGCAGCGACAGATGCACCGCCGCCGAGCCCAGATCCTTGGCACGCCCGGACAGCTCGTGATGCTCCGTGCCGATGCGATCCACGACCACCTCGACTGCCGTATTGAGCAGTTCGGTGATCAGCACGGCGAACAGACTCATCAACATGACCGCGCGTCCGATACCGCTCGGGCCAAACCACAGTGCGGCCGGTATCAGCAGAACACAAAGGCAGGCCTCGGTGCGAAACGCCTCTTCCGTGCGCCAGGCCGAGGCCAGCCCCCAATACGAAACCCGGGTCGCCCGAATCAGACGCGGAAATCCCTTGATGCCGTCCGCCATGTTATCGCCGTAAGTACTTGCCGCCAAAGATGAAGCATACGCGCGACCAATTTCGGCCGGGCGGTCTCATGCCTTAGTTTTACTAACTTATATTTTCAATAAATATCAGTTGTTGCATTGCAGCAAAATGCCCTTAAATACACTCCATCAGATTGACTCTCCCCCGGGGGTCACAGTAGCAAGGAGTCATGTCATGGAGACGCTTCCCATCGTCAGTTTCATCATTTACAGCACCGGTCTGTGCACCATCGCGCTGCTCGGCCTATCGATCGGCGACATCTTCACCGAGCGCCTCAAGGTCCGCGCCCTCAAGATGAGCAGCCGTGCCGCGACGGTGTCGCGGTACGCGACATCGGTCGAAACGAAGCCGACCTCGATGCCGCTGCGCGAACAATTGCTCAAGGCCGCGTAAGTCCGACGTCCGCCAAGCTGCTGCTCGCGGCAGAAACGAAAAGGCCCGCCCATCCCGGCGGGCTTTTTCTTTGCCGGCCCGGCTCGCTTCAGACCGCCGGCCGGTGGCGCAGATCGAGCTGGCGCGCCGCGCGCACATCGTCGAGCCGTCGGACCGGCATCGTGTATGGCGCCCCTTTGACCTTGGCAATGTCCTGTTTGGCTTCCTCCCAGATCGCAACCAACGCGTCGATGAACGCATCAAGCGTCTCGCGATCCTCGGATTCGGTCGGCTCGATCAGCAGGCATTCCGGGACAAGCAGCGGGAAGTAGACCGTCGGCGCGTGAAATCCATAATCGAGCAGGCGCTTGGCGATATCGGTCGCCGTCAGCTCGATCTCCTGCTTCTGTTTTTTCAGCGTCACGATGAATTCATGTGACGCGCGCCGCGCCGGAAATGCCAGATCGAAGCCCTTTTCCGCCAGCCGTGCGGCCAGATAGTTGGCGTTGAGGGTGGCGAACTCGGCGACGCGCCGCATGCCGTCGCGACCGAGCAGGCGCGCGTAAATGTAGGCGCGCAGCAACACGCCGGCATTGCCCATCCATGCCGAAAGACGACCGATGGTCTGTGGCAGATCTTTTTCGGTCAGCCAGCGGAAGGTTTCCTTTCCGTGCTTATCGTCCTTGCCGACCACCGGCGTGGGCATGAACGGTTTGAGCCGCTCGGACACACCCACTGCACCGGCGCCCGGCCCGCCGCCGCCGTGCGGCGTCGAGAAGGTCTTGTGCAGGTTCATGTGGATGACATCGAAGCCCATGTCACCCGGCCGCACCTTGCCGAGGATCGCATTGAGGTTGGCGCCGTCGTAATACAGCAGGCCACCGGCGTCGTGGACGATGCCGGCGATTTCCTTGATGCGACGCTCGAACACGCCGAAGGTCGACGGATTGGTCAGCATGATGCCGGCCGTCTGCGGACCGACTGCGGCCTTCAGCGCTTCGACATCGACATCGCCATCCTTGTTGGTCGGGATCTCGCGCACCGTGCAGCCAAGCATCGCCGCGGTCGCCGGATTCGTACCATGCGCAGCGTCCGGCACCAGGATCTCGGTACGCGCGAGGTCGTTGCGGGCCTTGTGATAGGCGCGAATCATCGCCACGCCGGCAAATTCACCCTGCGCGCCGGCCATCGGCGTCAGCGACACCGCCGCCATGCCGGTCACGTGCTTGAGGATTTCCTGCAGGTCATGCATGCATGCGAGAAAACCCTGGCTGTGCGATTCCGGCGCCAGCGGATGGCGTGCAAGGAATTGCGGCAGCATCGCCAGCTTGTTACAGGCGCGCGGGTTGTACTTCATCGTGCACGAGCCGAGCGGATAGAAGTGCGTGTCGATCGAGAAGTTCAGCTGCGACAGCCGTGTGAAATGGCGCACCGTCTGCATTTCCGAAACTTCCGGCAGTTGCGGCTTGTCCGTGCGGCGCAGCGATGCCGGAATCGACGACAGGTCGACACCGGTGCCTGGATTCTGTGCAAACGCGGTGCGGCCGCGGCGGGACACTTCAAAAATCAATTTTTCCGACTGTTTTTCGTTCATGTATGGATTGCCCTGCGATTGACGGCGCTGCGCTCAGCGCGGCACGCGCCCCTTGATCAGCAAGCCGACAATCAATGCGGCGACCGCGATGATCGCGATCACCGCCAAGACCTTCAGCGATTGCTCCAGCAACAGTGCGCGCGGCACCAGGCCGAGCACTGCGAGGATTGCGAGACCCGCGAGCAACAGCGTCGCAAGCACAGCGGCGGCGCGCAGCAGCTTCGAGATCCCCTCCATCGCACCGTCCTCAGGCGAGCGCTTTGAGCGCCGCTTCGTAATCGGGCTCATTGCCGATTTCGGCAACGAGTTCGGTGTGCAGCACGCGGTCGTCGACATCCAGCACGACCACCGCACGCGCGGTCAGGCCGGCCAGCGGACCATCTTCGAGCAGCACGCCGTAATCCTTGGCTAAATGGCGATCACGCATCATCGACAACATGACGACCTTGTCGATGCCTTCGGCACCGCAGAAACGCTGCTGCGCGAACGGCAAGTCAGCGGAAATGCACAGCACCACGGTGTGGTCGAGGCTCGCGGCGCGCTGATTGAACTGGCGTACCGACATCGCGCAGGTCGGCGTGTCGATCGACGGAAAGATATTGAGGACCTTGCGCTTGCCGGTGTAGGCCGACGGCGCGACATCCTTGAGATCGGCGCCGACCAGCTTGAAGCCAGGCGCCTGATTGCCGACCGCCGGCAGATCACCATTGGTGCTGAACGGGTTGCCATGCAAGGTGACGGTTGCCATCTTCGTGCTCCTGTTGTGTTACGTGAGAATGTCGGCCAGCGCGTCGCGATATTGCGCGAGCTGTTCCGCGGTTTTGGTTTCGGTGGCGCAGATCAGCAGTGCCTGGCCGAGTTCCGGATAGGCGACCGACAGGTCGAAGCCGCCGAAGATGCCGACGGCCGCAAGCCTTTCGAGCACCGATGCCACCGGCTGCGGCAGACGAATCACCGTTTCATGGAAATGCGCGGCACTGAATACCGCCTCGACACCGGCCAGCGACGCCAGGCTGTCGCGCAGCGCGCGCGTATTGGCAAGCGATGCCGACGCGACCTGCGCCAGACCGTCCGGTCCGAGCAACGACATGTAGATCGTCGCCGCCGTCACCAGCAAACCTTGATTCGTGCAGATGTTCGACTTGGCCTTGGCGCGACGGATGTGCTGCTCGCGCGCTTGCAGCGTCAGCGTGTAGCCGGGCTTGCCGTCGAGATCGACGGTGCGGCCGACGATGCGGCCCGGCATCTCGCGCACGTAGACCATCTTCGTGGTCAGAAAGCCAAAGTACGGACCGCCCGATGACAGCGGCGCACCCAGTGGCTGGCCTTCACCGCAGACGATGTCGGCACCTTTGGTACCCCATTGCCCGGGCGCCTTCAGCACCGCCAGCGAGGTCGGATTGACGACCGCGATCACCAGCGCGCCCTGCGCGTGCGCCCAGTCGGTGATCGCATCGACGTCCTCGAGCACGCCGAAAAAGTTCGGCTGCTGGATGACCACGGCGGTCGGCTTGCTGCCGTCGTGCTGCGCCAACGCCGCGAGCGGTGTCTGGCCGGACTTCGGATCGTAGTCGACGAACTGCTGTTCGATCCCCTGCGCCGGGGTCGTCGCCGCCACCACGTCGCGATACAGCGGATTGACCGTGCGCGGGACCAGCGCCAGACCCGAGCCATTCTGCTTGTTGGCGCGCACCGCCATCAGCAGCGCCTCGCCGAGTGCCGATGCACCGTCGTACATCGAGGCGTTGGAGACCTCCATGCCGGTCAGCCCGCAGATCATCGTCTGGTATTCATACAGCAGCTGCAGCGTGCCCTGGCTGGCTTCGGCCTGATACGGCGTGTACGCCGAATAGAACTCGCCGCGCGTAGTGATTTCCCAGACCGCCGCCGGAATGTGGTGCTCGTAGGCACCGGCACCGATGAAGTTGAGCGCGAAGCTGTCGGCCTGCGCACGCTGCTGCATCAGCTGCGTGACCGCCATCTCGCTCAAGCCTTCCGGGATCTTCTCCAGCGCCCCGCAGCGCAACGCGGGCGGAATCTCGTCGAACAGCGCCTCGATGCTCGGCGCCTTGATCGCGGCGAGCATCTCCTTCACATCGGTTTCGGTATGCGGAATGAACGGCATGTCAGTGGTACACGGCTATGGATCAAGGAACAGCGCCAGGAACAGCGATTCACAGCGTCTTGAGAAAATCCTCGTACGCCGCGGCATCGAGCAGGCCGTCGACATCGGCGGCGTGGGCCGGCTTCATCTTCCACATCCAACCCTCGTTGTAGGGGTCGTTGTTGAGGATCTCGGGGCTGTCGCCAAGCTTGGCGTTGTTGGCGATCACTTCGCCGGCGATCGGCGCATAGACATCGCTCGCCGCCTTGACGGACTCGACCACCGCGCAGCTTTCATCCTTGCCAAGCTTGCGGCCGGCGGCGGGCGTTTCAACAAATACCAGATCGCCAAGCGAGCCTTGCGCGAAGTCGGTGATGCCGATCGTCACCGTGCCGTCGCTCTCGGTCTTCACCCACTCGTGCGATTTCGCGTATTTCAGTCCTGCCGGGATATTGCTCATTCAGATGTCTCCTTCGCTGTTTCTCAAACCAGAATTTTGCCGCCGCGCACGAACGGCGGCTTGACGATGCGCGCCGGCAGCCACTGGCCGCGGATCTGCACTTCACAGGCGCCATCGGCCGCCTTGGCGACCCGCGCCAGTGCAATGGATTGTTTCATCGTCGGGGCAAAGCCACCGCTGGTGGTCTCGCCGGTCGCCCCGTTGGCGAAACGCACATTCATGTGCGCGCGCATGATGCCGCGGCCTTCGAGTACCAGACCGACGAGTTTGCGTGAGCCGCTGGCGCGCGCATTTTCGAGCGCGGTACGGCCGATGAACGCACGATCCGGCGTGTCGCCCCAGGCGATCGTCCAGGCCAGCCCCGATTCGAGCGGCTGCGTCGCCTCGTCCATATCCTGACCGTAGAGATTCATGCCCGCTTCGAGGCGAAGCGTGTCACGCGCGCCGAGTCCACAAGGCCGCACGCCGGCCGCCAACAATCTTTTCCAGAGCGACAGCAATTCGGCGTGCGGCAGGACCAGCTCGAAGCCGTCTTCGCCGGTATAGCCGGTGCGTGCAACGAATACGTCGCCCGACCACGCCGCCTGAAATTGGCTCAGTGCCTCGGCGCGCGCGCGCAGATCATCGGGCAACAATGGCAGGGCCAAGCCCCGCGCCTGCGGCCCCTGTACGGCGAGGATGCCGAGATCGTCACGGCGGCGAATCTCGACCTCAAAAGGCGCGGCCTGCTCGCGAATCCACACCAGATCCTTGTCGGTCGTACCGGCATTGACGACCAAACGATAGTGGCTGTCATCAAGGAAATAGCAGATCAGGTCATCGATCACGCCACCGTCCTCGCGCAACATGCACGAGTACAGCGCCTTGCCGGCCTGCGTCAGTTTCGCGATGTCATTGGCCAGCAGCTTCTGCAGAAATTCGCGGGTCCGTGCGCCGGACAGATCTACCGCCGTCATGTGGGCAACATCGAACATGCCGGCCGCCTGGCGCACGGCATGGTGTTCGTCGAGCTGGGAGGCGTACTGGATCGGCATGTCCCAGCCGGCAAAGTCGACGAGCTTGGCGCCGAGGCGGACGTGTTCTGCGTGCAGAGCGGTTTTCTTGAGCGTCACGACAACTCCAGATTCGAGGGTTACGACGCCATCCCTGGCGCGACTGCGGCTCCTGATCGAGCCACGAGCGGCCATCCTTGGCCGGCACGCGGATCGTGCCTGCGAGCAATGCTCGCAAAGCGTCACGATCCGCCCCTCTGTCCATGGACCTGAAAGTTCGAAAGCGGCGGACCGCTTCTGCCTCGTCGGTGGTCCGCGCAGGGCGCGGACGCTCTCCAGAGTTTCTACAACGACACCGCGCTTCATGTGCCTGAGCGATTCCGGGCGGAATTTGCGCCTTCGGCGTCACCGATGAAGGTGAACTCTCGCGCGGTGTCTTTTGCTACTTTAATTCAGTTCAGCGGCGCCGTCCCTGGCAAAACCTCTTCTCTCAATCTGGCCCCGGCCCAGCCATCCATGGCTGGGCGTCCGATGCCGCTCGAAGCTCCGCTTCGAAAACGCGGCAGCGGACCCCGAGCGATGCGGGTTTGCGCCTTCGGCGTCACCAGCGGCGGGAATCGCCCACCCGGGTTGGACGCTACTTTAATTCAGTTCAGCGGTTGCCGTCCCGGCGAAACGACTTCGATTCAGTCGCCCCGACTCGTGTGACCGCCAGCACATCCGCCGCTGCGTCGTGGTGGAGCGGCCGCCCGCTTTGGGTCTATAGTCCTTGAAACAATAGGGTCTGCGCAGTTCGGCAGCCGAGGGGAACGGACAAGATGCGGATCTGCAAGTGCAACCTTACCGGTTCGGCGGCGGCAGTTGCGCTGGGCCTCGGCATTTCTTCGGGCATGGCGCAAGTGACACCGGGTCAGGTCGGCGACACGCTGAAACCGCCGGAGCCCCTGCGCACCGCACCCAGCGGCCAGCTTCCCCGGGCTCCATCGCAAGCGCCGCGCGCCGCCGCTGCGAGCGACGCGCGGAAGATCGTCGTCGATCATTTTGTCTTCGAAGGCAATACGGTCACGAGCTCCGAAGAATTGCAGTTGCTGGTGCAGGCCTACTGCGGCAAGCCCGTCACGCTGTTTGACATCTACACCGCAGCCGACCTGATCGCGGACTACTACGCAAGTCGCGGTTACGCGTTGGCATCCGTCAATGTACCTCCGCAAAAAGTCGGAGGCGGCACGGTCCTGCTGCAGATCACCGAAGGCCGGATCGGCACGATCAGCGTCGAGAATGCCAAGCTTTACCGGCCGGAACGGATCAAGCGCGAGTTGCCGGACGTCCAGCCGGGAACGATCTATAACGCTGCCGTCTTTCGCGACGGGATGCGCCAGCTGAATTCGCTGCCCGGCCTCAAGGCCCGCGCCATTCTCAAGCCCGGCGCGCAATACGGCAGCAGCGACATGATGGTCCGGGTCGAAGAAGACCCGTTTTCGGCGTCGACGGCGATCGACAACTACGGCCGTGAAAACATCGGCGAATTCCGGCTCTCGGCGACGGCGACACTGAACAGTCCGTCCGGCGTCGGCGATCAGCTCAATATCATCGGTTTGGTCTCCGAACATAGTGGGCTTCGCTACGCATATGTCGACTATTCATTACCGGTCACGGTCGGCACGCGGGTGAAGGCATCGTATTCAGATGCCAATTTCGAAGTCGATGATGCACCGGTCGATGGCCAGAATCGCAGCGGCCGGCTTTCGCTCGAACGGACCTCCTTCTTTGGCAACGCGGATGTCCTGAGCCTCAATGCCGGTATCTCGCGCACCGTATCGAACGCTGATTTCACGGCTGCGGATATCACGTTCATCAGCACCAGAATCACGCTTCTCGAACTCGGTGCCCTGTGGAGCCACAGCTACCGCAATGCGGCGATCACGCAGATCAGCACGTCGATCTCAAGCAATTTTTCCAGGGCGAGCCGCGCCGAACTCCTGGCCGCTTCGGGCGACAATCCGGCCACTGATCAGCGCCTGCGCTGGGAAGTCGATGCGCAGCACCTGCAACCGCTGCCATGGCAGTTGCAGTTGCTGACGCACGTCAACGGCGTTTACTCGCCGGACCCGCTGGTCGATACCGAAGCCTATTCGCTGGGCGGACCCAATACCGTGCGCGGATTTCCTTCTGCGGAAGTCCGCGGCGATCGCGGCTATTTCGGGAGCGTGACGCTGCGTAGGCCGACATTCATCGGCAATACGCAATGGGCCGGTCGCGTGTTTGTCGACGCAGGAAAGGTCTTCACGGTCGACCCGCTTCCCGGGACATCGGACAACGAAAGCCTGACAAGCGCCGGCGTCGGCGTCGACGCAAGCTACTGGCACTTGAACATGCAACTGGACTGGTCGTTCCCGCTCGATGACCGCACGGCCAGCGACGGCCGAAACACCAGCCGGCTGTTCGGCAAGCTTTCCGTCGCTTTCTAAACAGGCCGCTCACCGCAGGAGACCAAAAGATGAACGTCCTGATTCGCCATTTCAGCTTCGCGGTTCTGGCCGCCATATCCTGCGTCGCGACAGCGGCAACACCAGAAGATCCGGCTGCAGCCGGGCATGTGATGTTGCTGACCGGTCGCGGCAGCGCGCTGGCCGCCGATGGCGGAGCGATCCGCGAACTGCACAAGGACGATGCCGTATTCAGCGGCGAGCTTGTCAGCGCAGCCGGCAACAGCTACGTGAATCTGCGCTTCACCGATGGCAGTTTCATCCTGCTGCGGCCAAACACGCGCATGATGATCGAAACCTATGCGTATCCGATGGCCGCCGAGGAGACACGTGCAAGCCCGGCACCGGCATCCTCCGCAAAAGCGGCAATCCCGAAGACGTCCCGCGCAGCGGCGACTGCTCCGGTGCCGTCATCGCCATCGAAATCTGGCTTTTTCCGGCTGCTGAAAGGTGGCTTCCGCGCGGTCTCGGGGCTGATCGGCAGAGTCGATCACGAGGAGTATCGCGTCAGCACACCGGTCGCGACGATCGGCATTCGCGGCACGGACTACTACGTCTACCAGTGTGACGCCGCTTGCGATGACGATCCTGTCATCGCGGAATTGATCGGCAACGGCAAACTGCCGCCCAGCGTTGCCGGCGCCACGCTGGTCGGTGTCTACAAGGGCGAGGTACAGGTCGACAGTTTCACGGGCCAATCGAGGCGCGTCGAAGCCGGCCAGTTTTTGCTGACGCTGGCGGACGGCTCGCAAGTGCTGTTGCCGATCGAGCCGCTGTTCCTGCGCATCACGCCGTTCCCGGATCCGACGACGCTCTGCTCGGTGGACGGATGACCGCACTGCTCGCCACACGGCACGAGCCGTCGGCGCAGTCCGCGCCGCAACGATTTACGGGACCGGTCGGCTACGGCTCGGTGACACCGCTCGATCGTCAACGTCACGCCAGCCACGGCGTGCGGCTGCCGCATTCCTACGCATGGTGCTCGCAGACCAAGGCAGTGCCGATCAATGTCGAAGAGTTTGCGGTCGCTGCACTGCAGATGCCGATCGCCTTCGTCATCGACGCGACCGGTCGTCATGACGTTGCCGCCGTGCTTGCACTGCACGGAGATCGAAACGCCTTCGTCGACCCCGACGGCCGCTGGCTCGCCGAGCACTACGTTCCGGCGTATTTGCGACGCTTTCCGTTCTGCTCATTCGTGCACGGCGCAGCCGCTCAGACGAATGCCCCGATCGTCTGCGTCCAGGAAGCGGCCCTCGAGGCCGACTCGCGCACGCCGCTCATTAACGGCAACGGCGAGCTGACTGAGTACTGGAAGCCTTGGGCACAGCTGATCGACCATTTCGAGAACGGCCGCGCTCACACGCTGCGCTTCATCTCCAGGCTCACCGATCTCGATCTGCTGGTGCCGTTTGATGCCGTGCACATGGCGCCGGATGGCCGGCGCCACACGCTTGCCGGCCTGTACCGCGTCGACGAGGCCCGTCTGGCGACGATGACCGCCGGCATCCTGCGGGAAATGTTCCAGTCCGGCGAGATGCGGGCGATCTACATGCATCTGCTGTCGCTGGAGAATCTGAAGCAGATACGCCGGGCTGACGCGCCATGATCACCGATCGACACTGCCATTCCGGCGCGTCGCTGCGCAGCGCGACGGAAGGCGCATTACGAAAAAACCGAACGACACGGAATGAAGATTCCGCATCGCGGCATGCAGCAAGGGGAACGACATGAAACCGACATTCAAATTGCAGCCGCTCGTTGAAATCCTGCGCCGACCCGGCTGGCCGGCGGCGCTCGTCGGCGTCGTCGCGCCATCGATCGCGCTCGCCGGACCGAGTGGCGGTGTCGTCGTCGGCGGCGATGGCGTCGCGACGATCGGCACCAACGGTGCGACCACCACGATCAATCAGGCGGCGAGCAATGCCGTCATCAACTGGCAAAATTTTTCAGTCGGCGCCTCCGAATACGTCGTATTCAATCAGCCGTCGGCTTCCGCGGCGGTTCTGAACCGCGTCGTCGGCGGCAATGCCTCGGAGATTCTCGGCAATATCTCGGCGAACGGCCGCGTGTTCCTCGTCAATCCGAACGT
>DATCXY010000190.1:0-3911 GCA_036570585.1 Solimonas sp.
ATCACGCATACGTCGGTCGGCGACGGCGAGTTGAGCCGCGCGCTCAGCCGGGACGGCAACACCGTCAGCGCCGATCTCGATCGCAACGACTTCGGCGGCGCGCTGTACGTCGGCTATCACTGGCTGCCGCGTGCCGACATCGAAGTCGGTTACCTGCGCCTCGGGGAATACGACGCCGATCTCGTCGGCACCGTCGCCGACGGTCATGCGCTCGCCGAAGACGCCGCGCGCGAGCTGCAGGGCAACAGCGATGCGCTGTTCGCCGACCTGCGCTGGCGCATCCCGCTGTTCGGCGCGCTCGACTTCACGCCGCGCCTCGGCGGCTTCGTCTGGCACGGCCGCACCGAGGTCCGCACCGACAGCGGCAAGTACCACGACAGTCGCGACGGCGTCGGCCTCGACGTCGGCCTCGGTTTCGACTTCACGATCGTCGACGGCCTGCGCGTCGGCGCCGGCTCCGAGCTGCTGCGCGGCAGCAGCCGACCGCCGCAGTTCCTGCACGCGCTGACGTTCGAGTGCGACTTCTGAACCGGAGTCCCGCCATGTCCCATGTCCAGAACCTGCTGCACCTGCTGATCGCACCGCGCCAGGCCTGGCCGCAGATCGCCGACGACCGGCACACGGCGCGCGAGCTGTACATGCGCCAGGTGCTGCGGCTGGCGGCGATCGGACCGCTGTGCTCGTTCGTCGGCCTGGCGCTGATCGGCATCGATCTGCCGCTGCTCGGCCACTACCGCGTGCCGCTGCTGTCGGGCATCGCGCATGCGCTGGTCAGCTACGGACTGACGCTGCTCGGCGTGTTCGCGCTCGCCAAGCTGATCGACGCGCTGGCGACGCATTTCTCGGCGCAGCCGGACGCGTCGCAGGCACTGAAGCTCGCCGCATATGCGGCGACGCCGGCCTGGCTCGGCGGCCTGTTCCACCTGTTCCCGGCGCTGTCGCTGTTCGCCGTCGCAGCCGGGCTTTACAGCCTGTACCTGCTCTATCTCGGATTGCCGCCGCTGATGCAGGCGCCACCCGCGCGGGCCGGCCGCTACGCGGCGGCCGTGATCGCCGCCGCGATCATCGTCGCGCTCGTGGTCGGCGCGGTCGCCGGCTCCTTGCTGGATTCGCCGTCGATGGCCCTGCCCGGCGTGAACGGCTGAACCCATACCCGAGACGGCCACACCGGAAATCCGGTGAGTCCCGGCAACTGAAAAAGGGAGTACGCAATGCAAACCGGAAAAATGTCGATCTGCCTTGTTGCATTGCTCGGGATGGCCGTGCTGTCACCGGCGCGGGCCGGCACGGGCAAGGACTGCGCGCCGATGGGTGCGCTGCCGAACTATCGGGCATCCGCGGCGCCGGAACGGTATGGGTTCCAGAGCCATGGTTTCCTCGCCATGCAAAAGGACGGCAGCAACGAGAGAACCAGGATCGCCGGCCGGTACTGCACACAGGAGTACGACCTGAAAGAGGGCGCCGAGGCGATCAGCGCGCTGGAAATCATTGCCAACTATCAGGACCAGCTTGATCAGCTCGGTGCGAAAACGGTCTATACCGACGACAGCCAGATCAATGCCGTGTTGACCCGCGAGGGCAAAGCCACCTGGATCGAGGTCGACGCCGATGACAACCTCAACGAAGTCCACGTCATGGTCGTCCATCAGCAGCCCGTCAAGCTCAGCTTGCTTGCACCATCGGGCAACGACTACCGGCTGCTCGGGCACATGCCCGGCTACGTCGCCGGCGAACCCCACAAGGTGCACTTCGACCAGCACGCATTCCTCGTTCACAGCGAGGACGGCAACGACTGGACCAAGGTGCAGGGTGTGCGCTTCGACCTGGAATACGATCGCAGCAAGGCGGCCCCGAAGCTCAGCAACATCGAGATACAGGAGAACTATCTCAATGCGCTGAAACAGCTCGGCGCAAGCGTCCTCTACACCGATGACGACGAAGACAACGAGATCGTCGCCCGCTACGACGACAACGGCCAGGCGATCTGGATGGAAATCGACATCGACAACAATCTGGATGAGATCAACGTCCACGTGATCGAGGAAAAAGCCTTCGAGGCCACCATCAAGCCGCCGGACGCCAGCGCCATGAAAACCGCGCTCGACAGGGACGGCCATATCGCCCTGCACGTCAACTTCGATTTCAACAAGGCCACGCTGCGTCCGGATGCCGCACCGGTCATTGCCCAGGTGGTCACGCTGCTGAAGGACAATGCCGACCTCAAGCTGTCGATCGAGGGCCACACCGACAACGTCGGCGGACACGACTACAACGTGCAGCTGTCGCAGGATCGCGCAGCCGCAGTGGTCGCCGCGCTGGTCAAGGCCGGGATCGCCGCCGGACGCCTGGCTTCGACCGGATACGGCCCGGACAAGCCGGTCGCCGACAACGCTTCCAGTCGTGGCCGCGCGAAGAACCGCCGCGTCGAACTGGTGAAGCGCTGAGCCGGGTCACGGGAACGACGATCATCGCGGACAGCGACGCACGCGAACAATGCGGCGATAGAATCGAACGGCATCTCGGGGGAGATCGATCGACATGAGAATACAAGCATGCCACGTCGCACTGGCAGCGGCACTGCTGTGCTGCGGAACGGCCGCCGCCGCGTCCTGGAACACGGCGCGCTGGCAGGCCGCGTATATCGCCATCCCGCCACCGCCGGATTCGCTGGAACACGCCGCCCGCATGATTGGCCCGGTCAGGGACGACAACGGCAATCTCAATCTCGGCATCGTCGATCCAGCGCTGCTGAAGTCGCACGCCGACGTCCAGGCCGGCCTCGCCGCCATCGAACGGTCCTCCGCCAGCGGTCAGGCGCTGAACCAGGGGGCCCAGGCCGCCGGCATCGACATCGCCCGCATGCAGCGCGATCCCGCCTATGCTCAGCAGATGCAGCAGAAGATGGCGTCGATGTCGGATGCGGAAAAAATGCGGATGGCGATGCAGTTCAATTCGGCATTCCAGCACTCGCAGCAACAAGCGATCACCCGCAATCCGCAGGGCATGCGCGCCGGCATCGAACTCGTCGGCGATACCGCGCAGACTGCGCAGAAGACACAGGCGCTGCACAGCCGCATCAGTCAGCGGATCATGGCGATCGACCAGCAGTACGACGGCCAGCACCAGGCGATCGACGCCGAACTGCAGGCAGCCCTGAAAGCCTGTCCGGCGACCTACCAGTGCGGCGAAGCGGGTTGCAGTCCGGACCCGCGATGCGTCAACGCGCTCAACGCACGCGTGCCGGGCATCATCGGCCGGCATCGCGAGCTCGCCGAAGCGGAACTCGCCGACGTGCGCAAGCTGTACGCGGAAGCGCGCACGACACAGCAGCCGCTGATCGCGCGGACCGCGCAATTGACGACGGCGGCGGAAACTGCCGGCACGGATACCGACAAGCTCAACAGCGGCTACACCAGCATCGGCGGTGAGAGCGTCTGGCTGCAGTCGCTGACGGCGCGCGCCGCCTTGCACGCCGGCTACTGGGCCGGCATCCAGCCGCGCAAGATCGACGACAGCTTCTTTCACAGTGGCAACCTCGGCTACCACTACGTGCTGTCGGCCGACGCGCAGGCGTATTCGCCGCCGGACGTTCCGAAAGGCTGGTAGTCGTATCGAAGCGCGCGGGCACCGCGCTCAGGCGCGATGATACGGATGATTGGCGAGCAAACTCCACGCGCGGAACAGTTGCTCGGCGACGAACACGCGCACCAATGCGTGCGGCAGCGTCAGTTTCGACAGCGCCCATTTCTGGTCGGCGCGTGCCAGCACTTCAGGTGAATGGCCGTCGGGGCCACCGATCAGCAGACAGGTATCGCGTCCCGACTGCATCCAGTCTTTCAGCTCCCCCGCCCATTCGACGCTGCCGTGCTGCCGGCCATGTTCGTCGAGCGCGATCACCAGCGCATCACGCG
>DATCXY010000191.1:0-2059 GCA_036570585.1 Solimonas sp.
CACCATTCGCGCACGAATTCCTCACGGGTTCCGAGCGCGCCCGGCAGCAGGCAGTCAACGACCCAGAAGAACTCGGAGCCGTAGTTGAAGATCGGCGTCGCGCTGAGGCCCAGGCGCAGCGGCGCGCGCTTCGACATCAGCTCGCAGGCTGAGTAGATAGCCGAGTCCGGCCGGCGTAGCTGCTGGCATTCCTCGAAGACGACGAGACCGGCGATTTCGCACAGCGTCGGCGCCCAGGTTCGTAGCTTGTGGTAGCTGACGATAATGACGTCCGGAAGGCGGTCGGGAAACAGGTCCACCTGGCGGTCGCGTGGCTCACGGATGAGCGGGTAGACCTGCCCGGTACGGATGCGGTGTACGCGCAGCTCGGGTGCGAACCGGTTGATTGCCCGCTCCCAATGCCGCGGGAGGTGAGCAGGGCAGACTACGACGGCCGGTAAGGCCTTCGGCAGCGTCATCGCGCAGATTGCCGAGACCGTTTTGCCGAGGCCGAGATCGTCTCCGCACAGAAGGCCGCGCTTCACCTGCAGCATCTGAGCAGTAAAGGACTGGTACTGGCGTGGAGGCTCGGCCAGGCTCACCGACAGCGGCGGCGCTTTCGCGGCCAGCAGGTCGGCAAGACGCGTCTCGGTGTCGCGGTGCTCGATCGCCTGGGCCGTCAACCGGTCGATGATCGATTCCGGCTGAAACACCATCGGATACCGCTGCAGGAACCATTCGAGCTCGCGGCTGTTCTCCGGCGAGTCCGAAATGCGGATGTACTCCTTCGCCATCGTCGGGGCGCGCGGAAACACGCGCTTGATGCGCGCCCGGATGTGCGGCTCGCACTGGATCTTCCAGTGCTTTCCATCATGCGAGACGGTGCCGTAGCTGTTCAAAACGATTGCCTCCCGATCAATGCGAACATCAGCGGTTTGCCGCGGAGCTGCGGCCGGTTCGCCGGCTTTCGGCCCCATAGAGTTGTGGTAGCGAGCACGACGCCGTTGACGTCATCGCGCGCGAGGTAGCGGTCGACTTGGCGCAGCGCGTCGGCCATCGAGCCTTTGATCTTGGCTTCGATTACGATGCCGCCCGGACACAGGAAGTCGAAGCGATCGTCGCCGGTGACGTGCTCGTGCAGGTAGTCGATTTGCTGGCTTTCGAGCGCGAGCTTGATTCCGCGGTGCAGCCCGACTTCATCGCCGAATCTGTAGCTGAAGCGCTTGAGCGCTTCAGCGATTCGCCGCATCGCTAGCGTGGTCTGTGCGCTCAAGGCTGGATGCCCCGCTTTGCAATGTCCCGCTCGATCTCCGCTCTTAGCTCCGGCGTCAGTTCCAGCAACGTCGGGTCGCCGAGCGGGTGCGCCTCGTAGGTTTTGCGGCCGGTCTTGATCGGCATGCGAATCACACCGCCTGACTGGTAGTCCTGATACTGCTCGGACCATTCGTCGACGAGCCGGTAGATCACGACGCACTTCTGAGTGGGGTGGCTGACGGCGCCGAGATCTGGTGGTAGGCGGTGGGTTTCGGTCATGCGTGACGCCCATCACAGACATCGCCGCCGCGATGTGAGATCAATACTCCAGAGCACGGATGGCGAGGCACAACATGGGAAAGCAAATCGATTGGCACCGGCACGAAATCGAAGGGCTCGACGCGATTCTGTTCGCTGGCGTCGCGCCGGGCGGTTGGTACTGCGGTTTCGAACGGCCGGACGGAACGAGCTGGCGCGATACCGACGAGCTGCACGCAACGGAGACTGACGCGCTCGTCGCGGCGTATCGCCAGGTTTGGGGTGACGCGGCACTCACTGCGTAAGGTCAGCGCGGTCATGCGGCGATCGGCCTCAGCCACGCGTATCGACGTGGCGCCACGTCGTACCCGACATAGAGCGGGTGCTTTGGCGTCCCGTCCTTGTTGATCCCCAAGGAATGCAGTTCGATCCCCGCATTGCGAAGCATCGATACGACGGCGTCGTGTCGGCCGTTGAGTGCGCCAGGCTTGCCCCAGCCGCAGATCACGATGCCGGCGCTGCGGCAACCGTCAAGAATGGCTTGATCGTTCTCCGGACCGAGGATGTC
>DATCXY010000192.1:0-1921 GCA_036570585.1 Solimonas sp.
CGTGTTCTTCTTTTCGCTCGGCAAGCTCGGCAAGGGCCCGCTGGCGGCGGCACTGACCGCGCTGGTGATCGGCATTGCGCTGGCGCTGCCGGCCGGCCTGTACGTACTGACGCGCAATCTGGCGACGGTCGGGTACAGCTGGCAGGAGTCGCTGCAAATTTCGCTGTTTCTCAAGGACAGTGCCACGCCCGAACGCGGCGCTGCGATGGCGCGCGAACTGCGCGCCGATGACGACGTTGCCAAGACCGACTACATCTCGCGCGCGCAGTCATTGACCGACTTCAAGGCGCAGTCGGGATTTGGCGACGCGCTGACCATCCTGCAGGACAATCCGCTGCCGGCGGTGATTGCGGTGACGCCGAATCCGCGGCTCGGCAAGGTCGGTGTCGAAGAACTCGCGGCACGGCTCGGTCGCCTGCCTGAAGTCGACATTGCCAAGCTCGATCAGAAGTGGCTGGAGCGGCTTTACGCGCTGCTCGAGATCGCGCAGCGCTCGGTCGGCATCATTGCGACCTTGCTGGGCGTCGCGGTGATGGTGATCATCGGCAACACGATCCGCCTCGACATCGAGGCGCGGCGAGAGGAAATCGAGGTCATGAAACTGGTCGGAGCGCCTGACAGTTTCATCCGCCGCCCCTTTCTCTACACTGGCTTCTGGCACGGCCTGCTCGGCGGCGTGCTCGCCTGGATTCTGGTCACGGCCGGCGTTCATGCCCTCGCCGGGCCGGCTTCGATGCTGGCCAAGGCATACGGCAGTTCGTTCCAGATCGCCGGGCTGCCCGTCGGCGATGGCTTCAGCCTGATCGCTGCGGGGATCGTGCTCGGCTGGGCCGGCGCGTTCGTCACGGTGAGCCGACGTCTGACGCTGATCGAACCGCGCTAGCCCCGACATAATTGCCGGCGCGGACTTGAATCCGGCGACGCCACCCTGAAGTGAGGTCAGATCGATCCGGATCAAGCATGCGCACCGGGTCCGGGGAACTTGCGGCTGCTTTAGCACTCTATAACTGAGAGTGCTATGATGTTACCGGGAGGTAACAAACGATGAGTGAAGCCATGACTCTTGCCTTGCATCAACCGACGGCGATGATGCCGCTGTCCGCCGGCAGCCTTGATGCGTATATCGCGCACGTCAATCGCGCGCCGAAACTCGATGCAGCCGATGAACGCCGGCTCGCGGAAGCGCTGCGCGACGAGCAGAATCTCGGCGCCGCACAACAACTGGTGATGTCAAACCTGCGCCATGTCGTGCATATCGCACGCGGCTACCTCGGCTACGGCCTGCCGCTCGGCGACCTGATCCAGGAGGGCAATATCGGCCTGATGAAGGCGGTCAAGCGCTTTGATCCGGAAGTCGGTGTGCGTCTGATCAGCTTTGCGGTGCACTGGATCAAGGCCGAAATCCACGAGTTCATTCTCAAGAACTGGCGCATCGTCAAGGTCGCGACGACCAAGTCGCAGCGCAAACTCTTCTTCAATCTGCGCTCGAAGAAGAAGTCGCTGGGCTGGCTGAACCTGGCCGAGGCCGAAGCGATCGCGGCCGATCTCAAGGTCAAGCCCGAGGAAGTGTTCCAGATGGAAGCGCGTTTGAGCGGGCACGACGTGTCATTCAACACGACGCCGTCGGACGACGAGGAATCGAGTTATCGGCCGGAAGACTGGCTGGCCTCGGATTCCGACGATGCCGGCGATCTCGAACAGTCCGAATGGCAGGATGCGCGCGAGACGCGCATGCAATCCGCACTGACCACGCTTGACTCGCGTTCGCGCGACATCCTGCAGCGGCGCTGGCTGAACGAAGACAGCAAGACCGGCTTGCAGGAACTGGCTGACGAGTACGGCGTCTCGGCCGAGCGCATCCGTCAGGTCGAAGCGGCAGCGATGAAGAAGTTGCGCAAGGCGATCGAGGAACCGGTCGCAG
>DATCXY010000193.1:0-3707 GCA_036570585.1 Solimonas sp.
CCAAATCGCCAGGGCGCAGGCCAAGCTGGTTGAAAGCGCCGCGCTCACGGCCTGGATAGACACGGAAGCCCTTCATCTGTCCGTTGACATTGGCTGGCTGGACCCGGATGTACTGCGAGGCCTTGCTCGGATCGTTCAGGACTTCATCACGAATGTTGCTCAACATCTGCGCCGCGCCGGTCGGAACCGATGGGGTCGGTGGCGGCGCCATGGCCGTGGTCGGCGCCTCCTTGTTGAGCTTCAGCGTTTCCAGAGTGCCGCTGCGCGAGAGGATGACGCGGTCCGGAAAGATCGCCTGCAGGCTGACGCCATTGGTGATGACATCACCGATGGCGTACGGTTTTTCATCGTCGCCGGCGCTGCCGATCAGCGCGCGCGACTCGCTGCTTTCGGTGGCCGAAAGGATGCCGATCAACGAAAGCGACAAGCGCGTTTCCGGCGCCTCGGCACCGTCGCCGCTCAGGCTCGCCTGGTAGGCGCCAAACAGATTCTGGCTGATGATCGCTTGGACGTCGGTCTGCCGGTGCTGTGTCTGCTGCGGCGCGGGCAGTGTCGGCGCCTGCCAGCGACTGTTTGTCGGGGTCGGCACCAGCGCCCAGATCAGCTGCGCGCTCAGCGACGCAATGATAATGACCAGCAACAATACTGCCACCGGCGGCAACTTGCGGCCGCGTTGCTCGTAAAGCCGGGCGAACGGCTGCAGATTCAGACTGGAGGTCATGGGGTGCGATCATACCTGTACCGGTAGCCGGGAAATAGCGTGGCGCGCACCGACCGGAGCGGTTCGTGGCCGCTGATTTGCCGCTCGCTCCGCACTTCAGTAGCCTGCAACAGGTTCTCGGGGGAGAGGCATGTCGCGACGCACGCAGGTCCGCTTCGGCATCAGCGCGCTGGTTTTTGCGCTCTTCCTGCTGCATACCGCGCGCATCGTGCCCTTGCGGCTACTCGATGTGGTCGAGGCGTTTACTTACGACGCGCGCGTGGTGCTGACGCTGCCGCATCGCGCCGATCCGAAGATCGTGATTGTGGATCTCGACGAGAAAAGCCTCGCTGCCGAAGGGCAGTGGCCGTGGACGCGCGACAGGCTCGCGACACTGGTTGGCAATCTGTTCGACCGCTACCACGCGCGGGTCCTGGGCTTTGATATTGCGTTCGCGGAGGCCGACGACAAGGCCGCTCGCCTGTGGCAGTCGCTGGCCAGCGGTGAACTGGCGGACCTGCCCGGCATCGCCGAGCGCCGCGCCACGATCGACCGGGCGGTCGACTATGACGCCCGGTTTGCGCAGGCCTTGCATGGCCGGCCGGTCGTGCTCGGTTTCTTCTTCAAGCCGCGGCTCGGCGACGGCGAGCCGGCAATGACCGGTTCGTTGTGCGCGCCACTGATTTCGGCGCAGGATGCAAAGCTCTATGACTTGTCCTTGTCGCGACCGAGGGGCGCGGGCGGCAACGTCGCCAGCTTGCAGCGCGCAGTAACCCACTGCGGCTTTTTTGATAATCCCAGCGTTGATTTCGACGGTGTCTATCGTCGTGTGCCATTGATGCAGCAGTACGACGGCGCGATCTATCCTTCGCTGGCGTTGAGCGTGGCGCAGCTGGCGCTCGGCGATGCGCCGGTCAGTCTGGATTTTGATCCGCCTGGGGCACGTAGTTCTCTGCATCTGGAGGACGTGCGCGTCGGGAATCGGATCGTGCCGGTGGATGCGCAAGTCGCGGCCTATGTACCGTATCGCGGTGACAATCGCACGTTCCGCTACGTCTCGGCGACCGACGTGATTCGCGGCACCGTGCCGCAGCCGGACGTGCTGCGCGATGCCGTCGTGCTGATGGGCGCGACCGCCGCCGGCTATCTGGATCTTCGCTCCACGCCGGTCAACAAAGTATTCGCCGGCGTCGAGGTCCACGCCAACCTGATCGACGGCATCCTGCATGGTGGCATTCGCCAGAAAGCGCCGTACTACAGCGGCATCGAAGCGGTGCTGCTGCTGGTCGTCGCGATCCTGCTGGCGCTGATCTTCGTGAAGCTGTCGGCGGGCTGGAGCGCAGTCGCCGGCTTTGCCATCGTCGGCGCGCTGATCGCGCTGGCGATGGCGATGTGGAGCGGCGCGAACTTCATCATGCCGCTCGGCGTGCCGGTGCTGTTCACACTGGCGCTGTTCATGGCGCATCTGCTGTATGGCTACTTCATCGAGTCGCGGCGAGCGCGCAGCATTTCCAAGAGCTTTGGCGAATATGTACCGCCTGAGATCGTCGCGGAAATGGCCGAGCGTGGCGGCGAGGTGTCGATGGACGGCGAGAGCCGCGAGATGACGGTGCTGTTTTCTGACGTGCGCGGCTTCACGACCATCTCGGAAAAGCTCGATGCCCGCGAGTTGTCCGCATTGATGAACACCTTCCTGAGTCAGCAGACTGGTGTGATCCAGCGCCATCGCGGCACCATCGACAAATACATGGGCGACGCGATCATGGCGTTCTGGGGCGCACCGCTCGCCGATCCTCAACACGGGTTCAACGCCGTGCGCGCCGGCCTTGAAATGATTCGAGCGCTGCGTGAACTTGACGAGGAGTTTGCCGCACGCGGCTGGCCGCAGCTGCAGATCGGCGTTGGCATCAATACCGGCAAGATGAGCGTCGGCAACATGGGCTCGGAATTCCGCCGCGCGTACACGGTGATGGGCGATGCCGTCAATCTCGGGTCGCGCGTCGAGGGTCTGACCAAGGAATACGGCGTTTGCATCATTTGCACGCAGACCACCCGCGACACCTTGCCTTCCGACTGGGCGTTCCGCGAGCTCGATCTGGTATGTGTCAAGGGCAAGATAGAACCGGTGGCGATCTACGAGCCGATCGGGCCGAAGGACGGCCTGGATCCGGATCTGCGGCAGGATCTGGCGCGTCATCGCGGCGCACTGCAGCACTACCGTGCGCAGCGCTGGGACGCGGCGGAACTGGAGTTCTTCAATCTCAGCCAGTCGGGCCGGCCACATCGTGTTTATTCGCTGTTCATCGAACGCATCATGTATCTGCGCGAACATCCGCCGGGCAAGGACTGGGACGGCGCATTCACGTTCACGCATAAGTAGAAACAGGTGCTTGGCGGTAGCCGATCAGCGGTCGGTATTGACCGTGCGAAATATCGGCTTGAGTTGCCCGGTCGTGTCCCCACAATGAGGGGACGACGGTAGACTGGCAGCATGAGCAACGACATCAAACGTGGCGATTCGGGACAGGGCCTGGCGCTGGAAGAAGCCAAGCCCCGACTCGCGCGCCCGCCGATGTGCAAGGTCGTCGTCATCAATGACGATTACACGCCGATGGAATTCGTGGTCCAGGTCTTGCAGGACTTTTTCCGCCACTCGCGTGAAAAGGCGGTGCAGATCATGCTGGAGATACATACGGCCGGTCGCGGTGTCGCCGGGGTCTACCCGGTCGAGATCGCCGAAACCAAGACGGCGCAGGTCAATGCCTACGCCCGCAAGAACCAACACCCTCTGCTGACGGTCATGGAAAAGGTGCAGGGATGAACATGCAGTTGACGTTGGGCAGAGTGGGATCTATCTCGGATGCACAATCGCGTTCGCGCGCGGAGGCCGCTGATGCTTAGCGAAGAATTGCAGAAAGCCCTGGATGCCGCATTTGTTTCGGCGCGCATGGAAGGCCACGAGCTGCTGACGGTCGAACACCTGCTGCTGGCGCTGCTGTCGGATACG
>DATCXY010000194.1:0-6599 GCA_036570585.1 Solimonas sp.
CGGCCAGGAAAATCACGTCCGCCTTCAGTGCTTCCTGCAGCGTCCTGGGAACGACCGTGGATCCGATCGCCTGCGCCTGCGGCAACAGGGCTTCGGGCGGCCGCCGGCTGGCGACCGTGACTTCGATGTTGTTGCGGGCGAAAGCGCGGGCGAGGGCCTGGCCTATCGCGCCGAAACCGATGATGGCGTAGCTCATGGTGATGGTCCTTTTCAGTTGAGTGGTCCGGTTCGTTCGACCCGGTTGCCTAACCAATCTGGGGCGCTTGACGCATCAACACAATTGACGAAACATCGCTTAATACGATCTATTTTCTGGATATCTGATGCTCGACAACGTCACCATCAACCAGCTGCGTGCGTTCGTGGCGGTGTGCGATCAGGGCAGCTTTTCGGGTGCGGCGCGCAAACTCGCACGCGCGCAGTCGGCCATCAGCCACGCGATCAAGGCACTGGAAAGTGCGTTCGATGTCGAACTGTTCGAGCGCAATACACGCAAGGCGCAGCTGACCGCAGCGGGGCGCAGCCTCTTGCCGGACGCGCGGGCGGTGATCTCGCGCACGGAAGAAATGAAGAACCGCGCCGGCGCGATCGCCAAGGCCGGAGTCCCGCAGGTTTCGGTGGCCGTCGATGCCTATTTTCCGCGGAGCCACTTGATCGACTGTTTGCGGACGATGCAGGAGGAGTTTCCGACTGCCGCGATCAACCTGCGCATCACCACCATGCAGGGTGGCGAGAACCTGGTGCTCGAAAAGGTGTGCGCGCTGGCGGTCACGATCGAGAACGTGCCGGAGGTGAACCCGCAAGCCATCGAACGCCACTGGCTGCGCGAGGTGGAGATGGTGACGGTGTGCGCGCCCTCCTATCCGCTCGCTTCGACACCCAAACCGATCCCCGTGGACGAGTTCGGCCGACATATCCAGATCATCGTCACGGACAACCAGCCCGGCGCAGAAAAGACCCAACAGGGCGTTGCCGGCAAGCGCCAGTGGCTGGTCAACGATCTCGGCGCCAAACGTGATCTGCTCAAGGCCGGTCTCGGCTGGGGACATTTGCCACGGCATCTCGTCGGCGAGGATCTCGCCAGCGGGCAGCTCGTCGAACTCGAGCGCCGTGCCTGGCACATCCGTTCGCTCACGTTCGTGATCTCACAGCGCCGCGGTCACGATCTTTCCCCATGCGAATCGCGGCTGGTCGAGCTGCTCGGCAAAGCTTAGCTTCACGCGCATCGCAGCAGTCCGCATGGCTTGTCGCTCACGGACACTCTGCCGCCGAAGCGCAACCGGCGGCTGTCTGATGATGGTGTCGGGATGCCGGCAGCGGCGATCGATTCAGTGTGGTGGCGGCCTCAGGCGGCGGGCGACGTGGACCAGTGCCAGCAGCACCGGCACTTCCACCAGCGGGCCGATCACGGTCGCGAACGCGACCGGCGATGCCAGCCCGAACGCCGCGATCGCGACCGCGATCGCCAGCTCGAAGTTGTTGCTGGCCGCGGTGAATGCGATCGCCGTGGTACGCGGATGGTCGGCTTCGATCAACCGCCCCATCGCGAAGCTGAGCGCGAACATCAGCACGAAATACAGGGCGAGCGGCATGGCGATGCGCAGCGCGTCAACCGGCAGCGCCAGCACCTGATCGCCCTTGAGGCTGAACATCGCGACGATCGTGAACAGCAGTGCGACCAGCGTCAGCGGCGCGATGCGCGGCAGAAAGCGGCTTTCGTACCAGGCATCGCCTTTCGCTGCGCGCAGCAGACGGCGCGTCACAAGACCGGCCAAGAACGGAATGCCGAGATAGATCAGAACGGCGCGCGCCACCGTCCAGAACGACACGTCAACGACACTGCCCTGCAAGCCAAGCAGCGGCGGCAGCACGTTCAGGAAGAACCAGGCATAAACGCTGAAGAATGCGATCTGGAACAGCGAATTGAACGCGACGAGTGCGGCCGCGTATGCACCGCTGCCGCCGGCGAGCTGGTTCCAGACCAGCACCATCGCGATGCAGCGCGCGAGTCCGATCAGGATCAGTCCGGTCATGTAGGCGGGCTGATCGCGCAGGAACAGCACCGCGAGCACGAACATCAGCAGCGGCCCGATGATCCAGTTCTGCACGAGTGACAGCAGCAGCACACGGCGATCGCGGAAGACCTGCGGCAGTTCTTCGTAGCGCACCTTCGCAAGCGGCGGATACATCATCACGATCAGGCCGATGGCGATCGGCAGGTTCGTGCCGCCGATCGACAAGCGCCCGAGCGCCTGCGGCATACCGCCAACCGTTGTGGCCAACACGATGCCGAGCGCCATCGCGAGGAAGATCCACAGTGTCAGGTAGCGGTCGAGCGCACCGAGCCGCGGCGCTGTTTCATTCATGTGCGATGTCCTGCAGGCGCGCGCGCACGACCATGCGGTCCAGCGTTTCGATCGGCAGGCTCGCCAGCAGTTCGATGCGGCGGCGCAGCACCGTGAAGGCTTCGGCGAACGCCTTGCGAACCTGCTCCGGCGAGCCTTCGACGGCAGCGGGATCGGGCATGCCCCAATGCGCGGTCATCGGCTGGCCGGGCCAGTACGGACAGGCCTCGCCCGCCGCCTGATCGCAGACCGTGATGATGAAGTCGAGTCGCGGTGCATCCACGGCGGCGAACTCTTCCCAGCTCTTGCTGCGCAGGTCCGCGGTCGGGATGCCGGCGCGCGCCAGCAGTTCGAGCGCGGCCGGGTTCACCGCGCCGCGCGGCTGGCTGCCGGCGCTGTACGCAGTGAAGCGGCCTCCGGGCACGACGTGATTGACGATTGCCTCGGCGAGTATCGAACGTGCCGAATTGCCGGTGCAGAGAAACAGGATGTTGTAGCGAGGCGGACTCATTTCTTGCTCACGAGGAATTGCGGCTTTGCGGAGCTGCGCGCTCTCGATGCACGGTCAGCCGCAGCACTTCGCTGGCGCGGCCGCCGGTTCCGGCGCGCAGCACACGGTGGTCGACGACGCAGTCCTGGCGACCGGCTCGCCGAACATCGGAATATCGCCAAGTGTGTGGAAGGTTTCCCATGCGATGCCTTGCGGATCTTCGATCCAGTGCTTGTCGGAGCGCGCGTAGCAGCACGCGGCGCCCGGTTCGTCGACGGCGGCGAGATCGGCGTGCTCGGCCTGCACGCGCAGCGCGGCCAATTCCGCATCGCTGTCGACCTGAAAGCCGAGATGATTGACGCCGGGCTTGCCGTCGCGCTGCGAGATCGCGAAGTTCACGCGCGGATCATCGAGCATCCATTTCGCATAGTCGGACTTGACGACGGACGGCTCGGCGCCGAACAGCTTCGAATAGAAGCGCAGGCTGGCGTCGAGGTCCTGTACGGAAACGTGGACGTGGAAACGTTTCATTCAATTCTCCTTGCAGTTGGCTGGCGTCGTCGCACACGCCGTTCCGGCGGGCGCGCTGCCGGCGCAGCAGTTTTCGGTGAGGTAGTCGACGAGGCCATTCATCGCCTTGAAGTCCGGCGCGTAGTAGACGAAGCGTCCTTGCTGCCATGACTTCAGCAACCCGGCGTTGCTGAGCCCCTTCAAATGGAACGAAAGCGCATTGGGCGCGATCTTCAGGCGCTCGGCGATTTCGCCGGCCGGCATACCGTCCGGTCCTTTTTCGACGAGCAGACGGAAAACACTCAGGCGGGAACGCTGCGCCAGCGCGACCAGACGTTCGATGGCGGTGTCGATCTTCATGTTTCAATGATGGTTGAAACGATATATCGTGTCAACCGTTATTGAAATGACAACAAGCGCAGCTGCGGATGACGATCCTTCTCCTGCGCGAGTCACCATTGGCCTGTCCCTTTTTATCGATATTCTGTCCCCGCCAAGCCTCGTGACAAGCGCGCGCCGACTTTAAGGTAGCAGCGTGTTGCGGGCGGGCGAGTCATATCCATCAAGACATACCGCGCTTCAATCCGGGGGAGAACATCATGTCGTCATATTCGAAACCACTTTTCTTCGTTGCCGCCGCGTTCAACGTGATGGTTGCGGCGGCGCTGATGCTGGGCTGGCCGCTGATCGAACGTCTGCTGCAGCTGGCACCGGCCGACGGCAGCAACGGGCTGATCGTCAAGATCGCCGCGGTACTCATCCTGACCTTCGGTTACGCGTACTTCATGGTCGGCCTCGATCCGGTCCGCTACCGGCCGTACGTGTCGCTCGGCATGATCGGCAAGCTGCTGGTCGTGATCGTGGCGTTGCCGGTGATCATTGCCGGCAGTCAGGGTTACCTGCTGGCGTGGGTGGCAATGGGTGATCTGCTGTTCGCGGTACTGTTCGGTCTGTTCCTGCGGGGTGCCCGTCATGTTTGAACTGAATACCGCGCCGCCGATGTCATGGATTTATATCGTCCTGCTGGTATTGATTCCGCTGATCGGTGTCGCCGAGATCCGTGGCTGGTTCCAGCTTGAGTATTCGAAATTCCGGCCGACGCAGGGTGGCATGAGCAGCCGGCTCGGCATGTTCATCCTCTACTTCGTGCCGATCCCGACCTATCTGTGGTTTGCGGCCAGCTATCTCGATCACGCGACAACGACGCAGTGGCTGCTGAGCGTGGCGATGGTCGGCCACTTCGCCAAACGCTGTCTCGAAGTGCTGTTCCTGCACAAGTATTCGGGGCCGATCGGCCTGCTGACCGTGGTGCAGATCACGCTGATCTATTCGCTGGCGTCGGCGCTCGGCGGCTACCTGTTCGCGCAGGCGCCGCAGCTCGATCTGCTGTTCGCGGTCGGCGCGGCACTGTTCTTGCTCGGCGAGATTGGCAATTTCGCGCATCACAAGATCCTCGCCGATCTGCGCGAGCAGCAGACCGGCTACTTCATTCCGCAGGCGGGATGGTTCCGGCGTGTCGCCTGCCCGCACTACTGCTTCGAAGTCGTCGCGTGGATCGGCATGGCACTGATGAGCCATCAGTGGGCGATGCTGCTGCTCGCCTTCGTGATGCACAACTACCTCGCCGCGCGCGCGTGGAAGACGCGGCAGTGGTATCGCAGCCGCTTCCCGGATTACCCGCCCGGCCGCAAATGCATGACACCCGGCCTGTTTTGACGGCGGCATATGCGCTCGCCGCTTGCGAGCTGCCTGATCGCGACACCCGGCGAATGAGACGTTCGCCCGCCGATCGCGGCGGCTCGCAGGCGGCACAGCCGGTCCGCCGAGCGCGCGCACGCGACGACAACCCGCGCAGCGTGCATACTGCGCGCCGCATTTCACCGTACCGCTGTCAGCTTCGCAGCACCGTCCGACGGCGCAGCCGGCCGGTCGTGCCGCAGCAACGGCAGACTGGTCTCACGGTGTGAGGTGCGCACTGCATTCCAGCCGCGGCATGGCCGCACGAGTAACGACACACGATGAATCAGGAATCCCCGCAGCCGGCCGGTGACTTCAACGCAGCCGACAAGAACGCCTGGCGCAAAATCATCGAAGCCTATCGTCAGGCTTCGATGCCGCGCGCCGTCTGGCAGCTGATCAACACGCTGGTGCCCTACGCGGCGGTGTGGACACTGATGTATTTCTGCGTCTCGGTTTCGTGGTGGCTGGCGATTCCGCTCGTGATGCTGGCCGGCGGCCTGCTGGTGCGCATCTTCATCATCTTCCACGACTGCGGACACGGCTCGTACTTCGCCTCGCAGCGCGCCAATGACATCGCCGGCTTTCTGACCGGCGTGCTGACATTCACGCCGTATTATCACTGGCGCTGGGAACACGCGATCCATCACAGCACCACGGCGCACCTCGACAAGCGTGGCACCGGCGACATCTGGACGATGACGGTCCAGGAATATCTGGAGGCGTCGCGCTGGCAGCGGTTCGCGTACCGGCTGTCGCGCAATCCAGTCGTGCTGTTCGTGCTCGCACCGCTGTTCGTGTTCCTGTTGATGCAGCGCGTACCCAAGGCCAAAGCCGGTGTCCGCGAACGTCATTCCGTGTGGTGGACCAATCTCGGCATCCTGCTGGTCGCGATCGTCATGTCGAACATCTTCGGCGTTGGCGAATATCTGCTGCTGCAACTGATGGTGACCGCGATCAGTGCCGGTACCGGCGTCTGGCTGTTCTACGTGCAGCATCAGTTCGAGGACGTGTACTGGGCGCGCGACGAAAACTGGGATTACGCGTCGGCAGCGCTGCAAGGCAGCTCGTTTTACAAGCTGCCGAAGGTCCTGCAGTGGTTCACCGGCAACATCGGCTACCACCATATCCACCATCTCAGCGCACGCATCCCGAACTACAACCTGCAGAAATGCCATGAGGCGGACCCGCTGTTCCAGCGCGTCAAGCCGATCACGTTCTTCGCCAGCTTCAAGACAGCGACGCTACGCCTGTGGGATGAGCAGAACCGTCAGCTGATCGGCTACCGCCGCCTGCGGCAGCTGCGCAAGCAACTGGCCGCGGCGAACAACGCCGGCGCCGCGGCGGTTTAGGGCATCGCGGAAACTTATCGCGCTCGGAGATTGCCGGCGATGCGCGTGAATCGAGGATTTCGAATCCCGTTCTGCCGAGTGCCGCGCGTAGTGCGGTGTATCGAGGCACGAGTGCCGCGCGTAGTGCGGTGTATCGAGGCACGAGTGCCGCACGTCAGCGCGACG
>DATCXY010000195.1:0-2803 GCA_036570585.1 Solimonas sp.
GCGCGCGGTCGGTGAAAACTTTCTGACGCGGGCGCTGCAAGCGTTCGGCGCGCTCGCGCCGGGCAATTGCATCACGCGTATCACGCGCTGCGAGCCGTGCCCCGGCGGCAGCACCGGCCAGAAGCTGTTTCTGTCGGTCGAATATCTGCACGCAGACGAGACGCTGCATACCGATCTGTTCGTGAAGTTCTCGCGCGACTTCGATGATCCGCTGCGCGACCGCGGCCGCCATGAACTGGAATCGGAAGTCCGCTTCGCGGCGCTGTCGCGCCATCCCGCATTTCCGATCCGCGTGCCGACCGCGTACTTTGCCGATTACCACGCGGCATCCGGCACCGGCGTGCTGATCACCCAGCAGATCGCGTTCGGCGAAAACGGCATCGAACCGCATCGTGCCAAATGCCTCGATCACGAACTCGCCGATTCACTGCCGTACTACCGCGCACTGATCACCGCGCTGGCGCGGCTCGCCGGCGCGCATCTGTCGGGCCGGCTCTCGCCCGATGTCGAAACCGCGTTTCCGTTCGACGCCGACGCGGCCATCGGCGGCGACAAGATTCTCTGGGATCAGGCCAAGCTGCCGAAGCTCGTCGCGCAGTATCGAGATCTGGTCGCACGTGCGCCGCAGCTCTTCCCCGCGCACATCGCCATGCCGGAATTCATCACGCGCTTTGAACAGGAAGCGCAGCGATTTCTCGAACACGAGACCGCGATCAAATGCTTCCTGCATGCCGACCCGAAGTTCATCGCGCTCTGCCACTGGAACGCGCACATCGACAACGCCTGGTTCTGGCGCGACGCCGACGGCACCCTGCAATGCGGCCTGATGGATTGGGGCCGCGTGCGCCAGCTCAATCTCGCGTACCCGTTGTGGGGTTGCCTGAGCGGCGCGCTGCTCGAAGTCTGGGATGAACATCTCGACGAACTGCTCGGCCTGTTCATACGCGAACTGCACACCCACGGCGGCCCGCTGCTCAAAGAATCCGAACTGCGCCTGCACCTCGATCTCTACATCGCGACCGTCGGCCTCGCCGGCCTGATGATCTCGCCGCAGCGCATCGAGTACCGCCTGCCCGAAGCCGTCAACGCCAGCGGCCCGCGCGATCCGCTGTTCAAGCAGAGTGAGCAGGCGCGCAACCTGTTGCACATCTTCAGCAGCTTCCTCAATCTCTGGCAGCGCCACGACTTCGCCGCCAGCCTCGAGCGGATGCTGGAACGCACCGACGTCACCGCGCATTAGTTCACACGTCTTGGAGAGTTGAACAAGTCCGAACTCGTTATTCCTTGAGCGGAATGACTTGCGAGAAGCCGCAGGCGACGAAGCAATCCAGCGGCGCACTACGTAGTCAGCGCATCCGGATCGCCACTGCCACCGCACTTCGCAATGACAGACTTTTTCAGTCGTTCCCTTGCTGATCGAAAATTCGCAGCGCACACCGCAAACGATTCATGGAAGTGATTGGAGCCTGGTGGCTTCCCTGGTCTTCAAAACCAGTGGCTCGCGAACAGCGGGCGGTGGGTTCGATTCCCATCCACTTCCGCCAATGGCGCATCAACGTCGGCGATGAGGCCGGGTCGCCGCACACACGCATCGTCGCGCGGAGGAAGCGGCATGTCGAAAGTGAGGGAAGTGGTCGTGCCCGGTGCACGACTCTCGGTCGAAATACGCGGCGAGGGTTCGCCGGCGCTCGTGATGTTGCATGGCCTCGCGAGCGACAGGCGGTCCTGGGACCGGGTGGTGGCGGAACTCGGCTTGCACACATGCACCATCCGCTATGACCTGCGTGGCAGCGGCCAATCGGTTGCCAGCGACGACAAACCGTTCCGGCATGCCTCGGACCTGCATGCTCTGCTTGATGCAATGGGCGTCGAGTGTTGCGATCTTCTCGGTGTTTCGCTCGGCGGCGCGATCGCGCTGAACTTTGCACTCGATCATCCGCGCCGTGTTCGTCGCCTCGTCCTGGTCAGTCCCGGAATCACGGCCTGGGATTGGTCCGATGAGTGGCGCACGCTCTGGGCCGCCATCACGGACGCCGCGCGCAGCGTCGGCGTAGCGCGTGCGCGCGAGCTATGGTGGGAGCACCCGCTGTTCGCAAGTACGCGCGTCCTGCCGGAAGCTGCGGAGAAATTTCGCGAAATGCTGGAGAGCGACTCGGGGGCGGCGTGGTTGGGACAAAACACCGAAGCCCCAGCGCTGCCCGACCTCGATCGCTTGCCGCTGTTGGCCCCGCCCTGTCTGCTGTTGACCGGCACCGCGGATCTTCCTGATTTCCGGTTGATCGCACAGTTCATCGAATCGGCGGTTCCGCAGCTGCGTCGCGTTGACTACGACCACGCGGGTCACCTGCTGAACCTCGAGCGCCCATGTGAGTTGGCCACCGAGATCGCCCGATTCCTGAAATGAGACGCCGAGCCTCCTTTCGCGCTTGAGGCATGCTTCCCGCAGGCACCGCAAGTAGTAGCGCAGTTCATCGAGCGCCGAAACGCGCGGCGCGCGGGCATGACCGCCGGATCACTTGGCAAGGAACGCCGGCCAAACAGTAGCGCGCCACGCAAGCCGTGCATCCAGAACGCCATCGCGCCCGCACCTCGTATCCAGAGTCTTGCGCGTGGGCCTTGCTCCAGCGGGTGTGATGCGCGCGCAACGCGCCGATCTCGCAAGATTCCTGCATGTTCCGGTGCCGGACGCCGCAAATCGGCGCAACGCACGCCTGTCACATAGCGACCGCTTCATGGCACCGAAAATCAACCCGCCTTAGTATTCGCCGAACCGAACGAATCAGGTGACCCGGGTATACGGACA
>DATCXY010000196.1:0-16647 GCA_036570585.1 Solimonas sp.
GCGGCCATAGCGCGAGCAACAGCGCCCACCACTCGAACCCGGCCAACAGCTGTCGCGCCTCCGTGACGAAGGCCGTCATCGGCGTGGGAGATGCAGTTCGGCGGCGACGCCGAGGTGATCCGACAAGGGCGTCGGTATGACGTGGCTGTGTGCGACGTGCAGCCCCGGTGTGGCCAATACATGATCGAGGCGGCGCAGCGGCTTCCAGCTCGGGAACGTGGCCGCGCCAGCGAGCGGTTGTAATGCACGTTCGCGCAGCAGCGTATGTTGTAGCAACTCGTCAGCCTCGCAGTTGAGATCACCGAGCATCAGCAGTTCGCCACTCGATGGCGCGATCCGTGCGAGATGGTTGAGCTGTTGCTGGCGCGAGGCGCGACTCAGTGCGAGATGAGTGACGATCACATGCAGCGATTCGTGGCCGTCTGGAGCAATCGTGGCCGCCAATGCGCCGCGACCACGCACACGCCCCGGCAGCGCATGATGCTGGATTTCGAGCAGGGGGTGTCGTGACAGAAAGCCCAGGCAATGTTGTGCGAACGGCCCGAGATTGCGGTTGACCGCGACCTGCCAGTGCGCGAAGCCGGCGCGGCGCGCCAGATATTCGACCTGATTGAGCTGCGAGGTGCGCAAGCTGCCGGCATCGGCTTCCTGTAACGCGACCAGGTCGAAGCCGGACGCGAGTTCGGCGATACGGTCGAGATTGGCGCGCACGCGGCGTGACGGCAGTACGTGTCGCCATGCACCGGTGACGTAATCGCCGTAGTGCGCGGTCTGCATGCCGACCTGGATGTTCAGCGTCAGGACACGCAGGCGGCCAGGATCTGCGGAAGGTGGTTCGATGCTCGTCATGCCCGTGTTCTCGTCATCCACATTATGCGGCTGGCGCAGAGGTATCGGCACTGACGGTTCAAGATGCAGCGCCCAAACAAAAGGGGCCGACAGCGGTCGGCCCCTTTTGCTTTCGAGAACGCTATTGCGTTTTGACCATCATGTTGAGGATGCGTTTGGTCATGCCGGTGTACGGCGGGTACAGCAGCGTCGCGATGTTGAAGCGTGTGCGCACGACCGCGCGTTCGTGCGAGAACGCCTTGAAGCCGAATTCGCCGTGCGCCGAGCCGATGCCGGAGTTGTTGACGCCACCGAACGGCAGATTGCCCTGCGCGAAGTGCATGACGACATGGTTTATGCAGGTGCCACCGGCCGACGTGCGCTTGAGCATGCGCTGGATGTTGCTCTCGTTCTTGCTCCAGATGTACAACGCGAGTGGCTTGGGCTGGGCGTTGATCGCGCCGATCACCTGATCGAGATCACGATAGCCGATGATCGGCAGCAGTGGTCCGAAGATTTCCTCGCTCTGGATCTTGGCGTCGTCCGGAATATTGTCGAGCAGCGTCGGCTGGATGAAGCAGTCATTTTCCGAAGCTTCGCCGCCGAACAGCACGCGTGCGCCGCGCTGCGTCGCGTCGCTGAGCAGGCTGTTGATGCGTTGCGTGTGGCGTTCGTTGACGACGCGCGCGAGACTGTCGCTCTGCAATTGCTGGGCCTTGGTCTCGCCGTAACTGGTCTTGAGTGTCGCGATGCACTCGGCGACGAACGCGTCCTTGACGCTCTCGTCCACATAGATGTGATCGGGTGCGATGCAGGTCTGGCCGTTGTTGGTGAACTTGCCCCACATGATCGTGCGCGCGGCGGCCTTGATGTCGGCGCTGGCATCAACGATGGTCGGCGACTTGCCGCCGAGCTCCAGGGTCACCGAAGTCAGATGCTTGGCGGCAGCGGCCATCACGACCTTGCCGATCGCCGGTGCGCCGGTGAAGAAAATGTGATCGAACGGCAGTGCCAGCAGCGCCGTCGAAACGGCGACGTCGCCTTCGAAGATCGCCACTTCATCCATTGGAAACAGCTCACGGATGATCTTGGTCATCAAGCCCGACATGTGCGGTGTCATTTCCGATGGCTTGAGAATTGCGGTATTGCCGGCGGCGATCGCCGATACCAGCGGCGCCAGCGTCAGGTTCACCGGATAGTTCCACGGCGAGATGATCAGGCAGCGGCCTTTCGGCTCGTACTGGATCCAGCTCTTGGTGCCGACCGTCGTCCGCGACGGCCATACGCCCTTGGGTTTCATCCAGCCTTTCAGGCTGCGCATCGCGTGCTTGGCTTCGGAGACGATCGGCAGGATTTCCGCGAGGTCGACTTCGGCTGGCGGTTTCTTGAAATCCTTGTATGCAGCGTCGTAGATCGCGTCTCGATGCGCGAGCACGGCATCGAGCAGGCGCTGAATTTTGGCGATGCGTTCCTTGACCGTCGACGTACGCAGGCGCAGCGCGGTTTCGTGCTGGGCAGCAAAGGCGCGGTGAATGTCGTCGCTGATGTTAGTGGTGGCGCCGGCGTTCGGCAGGAAAGACACGACAGTGTTCATGTGCTGCGCTCCAGATCAGTCCAGTTTGCGGATCTTGTCCGGACGGAATTGAACGCCCGGTTTGTCGCCAAGTATAGGCGCCGTCGAAGTTCGGGACACTACCTGTTTGGCTAGGGCGACAGATGCTGTGTGTGCTGCGGCGCTGTCCCGCGGCATCGGCGCGCCCTACACTGCGCCGGAACAAGGACGCCCGAAGCCGTCCGGAGGGGAAACATGAAACCAATCAAGCCGCTGGACGCCGCCTGGCTGTATGTCGACACGCGCGAGACGCCAATGCAGGTGGGCTGCCTGGCGATTTTTTCGCTGCCGCCGAGGGCTGGACCTCAATTTCTCAAGAAGTTGGTCGAGAAATTCCGGGCGACGCGCGACTTTGCCTACCCGTTCAATCTGCGGCTGACGGCGCCGCGCTTCCGCGTCCTGGTGCCTGCCTGGGAGGAAGACCGGCAGATCGATCTCGAATATCACTTCCGGCATTCGGCATTGCCGCTGCCGGGCGGCGAACGCGAACTCGGCGTGCTGATCTCGCGCCTGCATTCGAACGCGATGGACTTCAATCGCCCGCTCTGGGAATGTCATCTGATTGAAGGGCTCGAAGATCGCCGCTTTGCGCTGTACATGAAGATGCATCATTCGCTGGTCGATGGCATCGGCGGCATGCGCATGCTCGCGCGCATGATGTCGCTGGACGCCAAATCCCGGGACCAGCAGCCGCCGTGGGCCGTCGGTGCGCAGCAACGCAAAGCGAAGACCGGCGAGCGCACGACGCCGCTGCAGGCCGCACTCGATGGTATGCGCACGCAGCTCAAGACGATTCCCGGCGTGGCACGTGCGTTCGGCGATATCGTTCGCGAGGCCGTGCGCCAGGAAGAAAAGGACTGGGCGCTGCCATTCACCGGCCCGCGCTCGGCATTCAACGGCAAGGTGTCCGGCCAGCGTCGCTTCGCGACCCAGCACTATTCGCTCGACCGCGTGAAGAAGATCGCCAAGGCCGCCGATGTCACGGTCAACGATGTGTTTCTCGAAATCTGCGCCGCGTCGATGCGCCGCTACCTGGACGAAATCAATGCGCTGCCGGACAAACCGCTGACGGCAGGGGTGCCGGTTTCGGTGCGCCCAGCCGACGATCAGGGCGCTGGCAATGCAATCAGTTTCATCATCGCCAATCTCAATACGCACATCGCCGATCCGCTGCAACGCCTGCACGCGATCCATGATTCGGCGCAGCGCGCCAAGCATCATTTGCAGCAGCTGCCAAAAGCCGACATCGACAATTACACGGCGCTGTTCATGGCGCCGTTCATGGCGCAGCTATTGTCGGGGCTGGGCGGACATTTCCGGCCGATGTTCAATCTGACCGTGTCGAACGTGCCGGGACCGGATCGCCCACTGTATTTCAACGGCGCGAAGATGGAACAGATGTATCCGGTGTCCCTGCTGGCGCACGGCCAGGCGCTCAACATCACCGCCGTGAGCTACGCCGGGCAATTCAACGTCGGCTTCACCGGCTGTCGTGAAGCCTTGCCGAGCATGCAGCGCCTGTCGGTCTACGCGGGTGAAGCGCTCGATGATCTTGAGCGGCAGCTGGGGGTCTAGCGGCGACAGCCGCTTTTAGATTAGGGCCGCGTCGTTGCGGCTCGCGCAATTATGTCGCCGGCCAGAGATGCGTGCCGTACTTCCAGTAACCCTGGACATTGTTGAGACGCGCATCCTGATCGGCCGGCATCGGCAGCACTTCGCCTTCGAGCAGTGGCTGCAGGTATTGTGCGAGCACCGCGCCGCCGCCGCCGCTGATGACGATCGCATCGATATCCCAGTCGTCGGCCCATAGCCGGTTCACTTCCTGGGCGATGCGCGCCGCCAACTGCTGGAATGCCGCCTGGACAATGCCGCTCAGATCGTAGCGCTTGCCCTTGATCTTGATCGAGCCGCGGCTGACGCCGTCATAGAGGCGATACAGCTCGACGCTGACGCCACTCTTCTCGTGCAACACGTTCGCGATGGCCTGATAGGCGGCTGCGATGCCGGCGTCCGAGCTTTGCGAGCCGCGTTCGGAGTAGCGGGTTTTCTCGCTGATCGTATAGTCGGCGGTGCGAAAGCCGATGTCGATGATGCCGATCTTCTCGGAAACGAAGCGCTGGCCCGCGGCTTTGCCGATGTCATTGAGCATCAGATTGAACATCGAGCCGAACGGTTGCGGCACGACGCGCACGCGTTCGATGTTGAGCGTCTTTTCCTCACGCTCGCCATTGGGCTTGACGATGGTCAACGCATGACGATTCTGCAGCAGGGCCGTCAACGCTTCGCGATGCTTGCGAAAGAAGCTGATCGGCAAACCAGTGACCAGCCGGACCGGCTCGCCGCTGTCGGCGAATGGCGTCAGTGCGGCGAGCGCCAGCGTCTTGGCGTATTTGGCGAGAAACTGAGTCTGATCAAGCGTGAATCCGCGTCCACGCGACTGAGCTTCAGCCAGCTCGCCGATGAAATACGCTTCGCTGCCAATGATGAAATGACGCGGCTGCGTGCTGGCGCCCGGCAGCAAGCTTTCGCTGAACTGGATCTCGGCGGCTTCACCAACCACCGACTTGAAGATTTGGAACTGGCGACCGTCCGTCGCCTTGGTATAGCCGAAACCGATGTCTGCACCCAGAACTTTCACTTGCCGCCCCTTACGTATTTGCGCCGGTAGGCGTCAGTGCTGGCGAATCAATAACACGCGGTTTTCCAAAATACAAAGGAAACGCTGATGAATGCATGTGCGCGGTACGCCTCGGCGCCTGCGGACCCCGGCCGGGTGCGCCGCTTCAGAACCGTTCTTCATTGGCGATATCCTGGCGGTGTTCGAGGAAATTGATGACGGTGCCAGCCGGATCGAGCAGCGCGAAAGAGCGCTCGCCATTGGCGGACTGGCGCATCGGGCCGAGCGGCACGAGACCGCGTTTGATCATGGTGTCGTAGTCGTCCTGCACGTCGGTGCTTTCGATCGCGATGCACAGGCCGCGCGTCGTCGACGTGTGCTGAAAGACCGGCAGGCGGGTGTCCTGATGCGGCTTGATGAAGCCGAGTTCCCAACTGCGGAAACTGATATGCGCATACCAGTCGGCACGAAACACGATCCGTGCCGAAAACGCGCGACGATAGAAGTCGCAGCAAGCCTGAATCTCCGGCGTCGTGACGATTGCGTAGACACCGTTCATTGCGTGTCCATCCGTCACCGCCGCCGGGTCATTGTCTGCATTTTTCTCACGATTCCCTTGCGCACCACTGCCAGCACGCGCCCCCGCTTACAATATACGGATGAAGCTGCACTTCACCAAGATGCATGGCGCCGGCAATGATTTTGTCGTGATCGATGCGACTGCGCGTCGTTTTGATCCGGAGCCGGCGTTGCTGGCACGGCTCGGTGACCGGCGTTTCGGCGTCGGCTGCGACCAGATTCTCGTCGTCGAGGCACCGTCGAGTGCGGATGTCGACTTCGACTATCGCATCTTCAATGCCGATGGCAGTGAGGTCGGGCAGTGCGGCAACGGTTCGCGCGCGCTTGCGCGCTTCGTGCGAGAACGCGGGCTGTCGAGCAAGCCGGCGATCCGAGTCCGCACGCGGACCGGCGTGCTGGAGCTGCAGCATGTCGAAGGCAATCGCTACCGCGTCGACATGGGCGTGCCGCGACTGGAGCCGGCCGACGTGCCGTTCACCGCCGCCGCGCGTGCCGACCGTTACACGCTGACGCTGGAACAAGGCGCACCGCTGGAAATCGGCGTGGTCGGCATGGGCAATCCGCATGCGGTGATTGCGGTGGCCGACGTCGACCGTGCGCCGGTTGAAACGCTCGGCATGGCATTGCAAAGCCATCCGGCGTTCCCGGAAAGCGTCAATGTCGGTTTCTTGCAGGTCATTGACCCGACGCATGCGCGTCTGCGGGTCTACGAGCGCGGGGCCGGTGAGACGCTGGCCTGCGGCAGTGGCGCCTGCGCCGCGGTCGTGGCTGGCCGGATCTGGGGGCAGCTACAGGCCCATGTCGACGTGCAGGTTCGCGGCGGGCAGCTTACGATCGAATGGGCGGGAGAAGGGCAGCCGGTGTTGATGACCGGGCCGGCGGAAACCGTCTTCGAGGGGAACATCGAATGGCCGAATTGAATACGCAGAACAAAGAGCCTGCCGCGCCGAAGCTCAACGAGCGCGAGATTGTCGCGTATCTGAAGGCGCATCCGGACTTTCTCGCGCGGCATCCGGACCTGCTCGAAGCGATCGAACTGAAGCATCGCAGCGGTTCGGCGGTTTCGCTGATCGAAAGACAGGTCGAATTGCTGCGTGCCAAAAGCCAGCGGCTTGAAGGCCGAATGGAACGCTTGCTCGAAGCGGCGCGCGACAACGAGCGCCGGCAGGACAATGTCCATCGCCTCGCGCGCACCTTGATCCGGGCGCCGTCGCTGGCCGCAGTTGCGGTCGGACTCGCCAAGTGCATGCGCGAGGACTTCGATATCGACGCCGCGCAGATCGGCATCGGTGCGGCGCATTACAAGCGCCACGACATCGAGGGTATCGTGGCGATCGACAGCAACGGCAAGCTTGCGCACGCATTCGAGAATTTCTTCCGTACGCGATTGATCGAGTGCGGGCCGATCGAGGCCGACAAGGCGCAACTGCTGTTTCCGAAAAGTGAGGCGATCCAGTCAGCGGCGATCGTGCCGCTCGAAAAGGAAAAGAGCCTGGGCTTTGTCGCGCTCGGCTCGCGCGATGCGGAACGTTTTGCGCCGCGTCAGGGCAAGTTGTTCCTCGAGTTGACCGCGGATCTGGTCGCGGCCGCAGTGCGCGCACGCACGTGATGGTAACGGCGCCGGCGACGCCCGCGCTGCTGGCGCCGTTGATCGCCGGCTATCTCGACTATCTGCGTGATGAAAAGCGCTACTCGGTCCATACCATCGCCGCCGCGCGACGCGATCTCGATCAGTTCGCCGGCTATTGCGCGGCCGCGCATATCGCACGCATCGAACAGATCGACGCGCATCTGATCCGCGACTGGCTCGGCCGCCAGCGCCGTGCCGGGCGCGAGGCGGCCAGCCTGCATCGTTATCTGTCGACGCTGCGCAGCTGGTTCCGCTATTTGCTCCGCGAACAGCAGGTGCAGGCCAATCCGGCAGTTGCCGTGCGTGCGCCAAAGCTGGTGCGCAAACTGCCGGCGACCATCGCCGCCGACACGCTCGGTAGTGCGCTTGATCGTGATCACGCTGACACCACTCTGGCGGTGCGCGACCGCGCGATCATCGAGCTTTTCTACTCCGCCGGGTTGCGTCTGGCCGAGTTGCAGCAGCTCGATATTGATGCCTTCGACGGACAGCAAGCCTCGTTCACGGTGCGCGGCAAAGGCGGCAAGGAGCGCATCGCGATGCTCGGCGGCAAGGCGCGGGCGGCGCTCGATCGCTGGTTGCAGCAGCGCGTTACCTATGCGGCTGCTGGAGAAAACGCACTTTTTGTCACCCGCCGGGGCCGGCGGATTTCACGTACGATGATTGCGAACCGGTTACGGGATTGGGCACGGAGAAACGCGCTCGGCGTGCATCTGCACCCCCATCGGCTGCGGCATGCATTTGCCACACACATGCTTGAAAACAGTCATGATCTGCGCGCCGTGCAGGAAATGCTCGGCCATGCGCATCTCTCGACCACACAGATCTATACACATCTGGACTGGAAACATCTGGCCAAAGTTTATGATGATGCCCATCCGCGCGCGCGCCGCGGTGCTTCGGCCGGCAAGGTGGAGAGGCCGGACGATCGCTGAAATCATCGTGATCTTGGCCCTTGATCCTAAATGCGCCGGATTTTGTACAAATAGCGCACCGTGAACCTGTCCTGAACGCGATCTGAATCCGTTCTGAACACGCTTGTGCGGTGCGGGAAAGCCAGTATCATGAGTCCCCTTGATGGAAGCTTTGATGCATCCGCAAGTCGAGATTGTTAACGAAATTTACTCCGGGAGTTGAATATGACGCGCAATGTACTGATCGCGATGGGCCTCGCAGCCGCCCTCGCCATGGCTGGTTGCCACAAGAATGAAGAAGCGCCGGCGACCGACACGCCAGCCATGCAGGATGCTGCGCCTGCAGCTGACGCTGCTGCGCCTGCCGAACAGCAGGCCGCTGATGCCGCCGCCGCCGCTCAATCCTGCACCCAGGATTGCGGCAATGGCGTGACCGCCACCATCCAGTGCGCTGCTGGCGAAACCGCCACCTGCGACTGCTCGGCCGAACCGAAGGCCAAGTGCGACGCCGCTCCGGCCGCGATGGATTCGGACGGCGCCGCCGCTGCCGAACCGGCCCCGGCCGAGCCTGCCCCGGCGCAGTAAGCCGACGCTGATTGGCAAGCTGTTCGAAAAAGGCGCCGCAAGGCGCCTTTTTCTTGGCCGTCGAGCCGCCTTGCCTTGAAAGCCGGACGACGCGTCCCCACGATCGCAGCATCATTCTCCTTCCCCGGAAATCCCATGCAGCAGTTTGATGGCACCACCATCCTGGCCGTTCGTCGTGACGGCGAAGTTGCGCTCGGCGGCGACGGCCAGGTGTCGATGGGCAACGCGTGCGTCAAGGGCAATGCGCGCAAGGTGCGCCGACTTTACGGCGACAAGGTGCTGGCTGGTTTTGCCGGCGGTACGGCCGATGCGTTCACGCTGTTCGAGCGCTTCGAAGGCAAGCTGGAGAAGCACGGCGGCCAATTGGTACGCGCCGCCGTCGAGATGGCCAAGGACTGGCGCACCGACCGCTACCTGCGCCGGCTCGAAGCGTTGCTGATCGTTGCCGATACCGAGGCGACCCTGATGGTGTCCGGCAATGGCGATGTCATGGAGCCGGAGCCGCACGGCGTGCTGGCGATCGGCTCCGGCGGCAACTTTGCATCGGCTGCGGCGCGTGCGCTGGTCGAGAACACCTCGCTGACGGCGCGCGAGATTGTCGAGAAAAGCCTGCACGTGGCCGCCGATATCTGCATCTACACCAACCACAACCTCACGATCGAGACGCTGCGCGCCTGAGGCGCCAGTGCCGCGATGCTTTCAGAGAACCGAATGAACGAGCTTCCCCCTGCCGCGACGTCGGTGATGACGCCGCGTGAGATTGTCCAGGAACTGGATCAGCACATCGTGGGTCAGGCGTCCGCCAAGCGCGCGGTAGCGGTTGCGCTGCGCAATCGTTGGCGGCGCTCGCGCATCGAAGGGCCGATGCGTAGCGAGATCCATCCCAAGAATATTCTGATGATTGGGCCGACCGGCGTCGGCAAGACCGAGATCGCGCGGCGGCTCGCCAAACTCGCGAACGCGCCATTCGTGAAGGTGGAGGCGACCAAGTTCACCGAGGTTGGCTACGTCGGCAAGGATGTCGAGACCATCGTTCGCGATCTGGTCGAGACCGCGGTCAAGATGACGCGCGAGCAGGCGATCAAGAAATTGCGTGATCGCGCCGAAACTGCCGCCGAGGACCGCGTGCTCGATGTACTGCTGCCGCCGCCCAAGGATTTTGGCGAGGCGAGCAGCCAGCGCCAGAACGAAAGCAGCGCTGCACGTCAGGTGTTTCGCAAGCAGTTGCGAGAAGGCAAGCTCGACGACAAGGAAATCGAGATCAAGCTGGTCAACCCGACGGCCAACATGCAGCTGATGGGCCCGCCGGGCATGGAAGAGATGACGCAGCAGTTGCAGAGCATGTTCGCGAATCTCGGCCAGAACCAGACGCGTGCGCGCAAGATGAAGATCAAGGACGCCTTCCGGCAACTCACCGACGAAGAGGCCGCCAAGCTCGTCGATGAAGAGGCGATCCGCGCCGAGGCGATCCGCAACGCCGAAGAAAACGGCATCGTCTTCATCGACGAGATCGACAAGATCTGCAAGCGCGGCGAGTACGCCGGCGGCGCGGATGTCTCGCGCGAAGGCGTGCAGCGCGATCTGCTGCCGCTGATCGAGGGCTGCACCGTCAGCACCAAGTACGGCACGATCAAGACCGACCACATGCTGTTCATCGCGTCCGGTGCGTTTCACCTTGCCAAGCCGTCGGATCTGGTGCCGGAACTGCAGGGCCGCTTGCCGATTCGTGTCGAACTCGATGCGCTGAAGTCGGACGATTTCCTGCGCATCCTCACCGAACCGAGCTATGCGCTGACGGAGCAGTACAAGGCCCTGATGCAGACCGAAGGGGTGAGCGTGCTGTTCGACGATTCGGGTCTCAAGCGTATTGCCGAGATCGCCTGGCAGGTCAACGAGCAAACCGAGAACATCGGCGCGCGGCGCTTGCACACGGTGATGGAACGGCTGCTTGAAGACATCGCGTTCGAGGCGCCGGACAAGGCCGGTACGGAGCTGACGATCGACAAGGCGTTTGTCGACGACAAGCTGGGCAAGCTTGCGAATGACGAAGACCTGAGCCGCTACATTCTCTGATGCAGACGTCCGCTCCGACGCTGATCAAACTGCACCGGCGCGCGCGCTCGCTGGAACTGGCATGGGCGGACGGGCGGCGTGTCGATCTGCCTTGTGAATACCTGCGCGTGTTCTCGCCGAGCGCCGAGTTGCGCGGGCACGGATTGCCGGAGCCGATGTTGCTGGGCGGCAAGCGTGAGGTGAACATCGTGCGTATCGAGCCGGTCGGCAGCTACGCGGTGCGGTTGGTGTTCGACGACGGGCACGACAGCGGCCTGTATTCGTGGGACGTGTTCGATGAGCTTGCGCGCGAACATGACACGAACTGGCAGCGCTATCTGCAACGCCTCGACGAAATCGGCATGTCGCGTGATCGTGATGTCGTCAAGCTCGCTGCACTGGTCGGCCATTACAGGCCGCCAAAGAAGAGCTGAAGCGGACGCTAGCCGGCGAGCAAGATCTCGAGCGGTTCGGCGACGTGAAACAGATGGCCTTGCGCGAAATCGGCGCCCAGCCGGCGCAGGGTTTCCAGTGTCGATGTCTCTTCGACACCTTCGGCAATGACTTCCAGATTCAAAGCCTTGCCAATACGACAGATCGATTCGACGATGGTTTGATTGAGCATGTCGTCGGCGAGTCGTTGCGTGTACATCATGTCGATCTTCAGGCCGTCGACCGGCATCTGTCGCAGGTAGTCGAACGAGGTAAAGCCGCTACCGAAGTCATCGAGCATGACCCGGCAACCGTATTGGCGCAGCCGATCAACGAGCCGCCGCGCGGCATTGAAATTGCGCAACGCCATACCTTCAGTGATCTCGAAGCGCAGGCGCTGCGGCGGAATGGCGTGGCGTGACAGCGCTTCGAACAGGAAATCGGCAAACGCCGGATCCGAGGCGCTGTGCGCGGTCAGGTTGATTGCGATATAGGCAAACGGCAACTCGCCGCAGGCGACCAGACAGCGTGTCAATGCGGCGAGTGTGTGTTCGACGACCCAGCGATCGACATGCGCCGACAAGCCATAGCGTTCGGCCGCGCTCAGGAACGCCAGTGGGCGGTGGATCGTGCCGTGTTCGTCGCGCACCCGGATCAGCACTTCATAACTCGGTGGCGTATTGCCACGCATCGATTCGATGCGCTGTCCGTACAGCAACACGTTGCCATTTTCGAGTGACTGCTGGATGCGCGCGGCCCAGCTGCTGTCCGCGAATGCCTGGCGCACCGCGGCGTCGCCGGGGTTGTAGACCTGGCAGCGGTCCCCGCCATGTCGCTTGGCGACATAACACGCGGTATCGGCTTCGGCCAGTACCGTGTTGGCGTCCAGCGTCTCGGAATTGATGACGCTGATGCCAATGCTGGCGGATAGCTTGTAGCTGCGCGCCTCATGTTCGAAGCGCACGGCCGCGATCGTCCGCAATAGGCTGTCACCGATCCGCTCCGCGTCATCGAGTGTCGAGTGCGGCAGCACTACTGCGAATTCATCACCACCGGTCCGCGCGAGCACGGCTTGTTCGGGTAGCGCGCGTCGCAGATGCGTGGCGATCTCGCAGATGACCCGATCACCGGCGCTGTGGCCGGCGGTCTCGTTGATCAGTTTGAAATGGTCGAGATCGAGATACAGCAGGGTGTGGCGACTGACGCCCAATCTGGCGGTGCTCAGCCAGTGCGCCAGCTCGGCTTCGAATTCACGCCGGTTCGGCAGATCGGTCAACTCGTCATGACTGGCCTGATGGATGAGCTGCTCCGACAACAGACGCGTGTGCGAGAGATCGCGCAGGACGCAGACGCAACCGATACGCCTGCCATCACCGGCGCGCAGGCCGGCAAGCGACAGTTCGACCGGAATCTGCCCGCCGCCTTGCCTTCGCAGCTGGACCAGCGGTGGAATGGTGTCGACGTCGCGCTCGTCGCGCAGGACCTGCAGGACAGGCTCGGTCAATGCGGTACTGCCGTATTCGTCAAACAGCGCGACGACGTCCGCAAATGGGTGGCCCTCGATTTCGCTCGCATGTTCGTGCCCGAGCAGTCGCAGCGCCGCGCTGTTGCAAAAGCCGATGCGACCGTCGCCGTCCGTACGCAACACGGCGTCGCCAATCGCTGCGAGCGTGACTTGCGCCAGTTCCTTTTCATTGCTCAGCTCATTGTCGTGACGGTGCCGCTCGCGATCGTCCTGCACCTGCGTGATGAAGTATTGCGGCGCACCGAGCGCATCGCGCGCCAGCGAAACATCGACTTGCACTGGAATCAGGCTGCCGTCCGCGGCGACATAGCGTTTATGTTGGCGTGCGTTACGCACCGTTCCGCCAAGCAGTGCCTGTCGCGTCCGTTCATCGCCGTCACGATCTGCCTGAACGGTGATGTCACTCGAATGCATCTGCAGCAGCGCCGCCCTGCTGTAGCCCAGCAAATCGCAGTAGGCCTGGTTGACGTCAAGCAAGCGCTGCTGCAGCGATTGGCGCGACATGCCGATCGGCGCATTGTCGAACAGCAGACGGAAGCGCTGCTCGCCTTCGTGCAGTGCCGATTGATTGAGCTTGTCCTGGTCGATGCTGAGCACGGTACCGAGCATACGCTGCGGCGCACCGTCCGCGTCGCGCGCGACCACGCAGCCACGCACAATCACCCGGCAATAGCTGCCATCTTCGCGGCGCAGGCGATGTTCGTCGCAGAACTGCAGCAGCTCGCCGCAACAGTGCGCCCGCAACTGCGCCAGCGCAGCCTCGCGATCATCCGGGTGCAGGCGGGCTTGCCAGTCCAGATAGGACGAAGCACCATCTGTGTCGGATGCCGATGTGCGCAAAGCTGCGCGATCGTCGGCCGAACGCCCGATCTCGCCTGGCGCGAGATTCCAGTCCCAGAGGCCTTGGCCGTGGCCCTCGAGCGCATCCAGCAGCGATGCCGCCATATCAGGGGCAGGAAACGGGCGGGACGACGACATGTTTGATCGATGATCGCGGGCAAGAACGGGATTCGACAACGTTACGGCGGCATGATGATAGGGCGTCGCGACAGACGACGGCGGGTCATAACCGCCTGACCAGCGTACGCGTGCCGCTCGTTTCCGGCTGCGGCTACAATGCCCGCTGAACGTACGGCCTTCCATGTCACGCGAAAATCAAAAAGATTCTGCCGACGGCGATACCACGCATTTCGGCTATGAGCAGGTTCCGACCGGCGACAAGCGTCGCCGCGTTGCCGGCGTGTTCACGTCGGTGGCGCACAAGTACGACCTGATGAACGACCTGATGTCGATGGGCGTGCATCGGGTCTGGAAACGCTTCGCGATCGATCTGGCCGGCGTGCGCGCTGGCGAGCGCGTCCTCGATGTCGCTGGCGGCACCGGCGATCTGTCGCGCGAGTTCGCCAAGGCTGCGGGTCCGAAAGGTCAGGTGATTCTGTCCGACATCAACGCGGCGATGCTGGGCGAAGGCCGCAAGCGGTTGGTCGATCACGGTTTGTTGAATGTGCCGCTGGTGCAGGCCAATGCGGAGCAACTGCCGTTCGAGGAAGGCAGCTTCGACTGCATCACGATCGGTTTCGGGCTGCGCAATGTCACCGACAAGGACGCAGCGCTGCGCTCGATGACGCGCTGCCTGAAACCCGGTGGCCGGCTGCTGGTGATGGAATTCTCCAAGCCGCTGAATCCGCTGCTGGGCAAGGCTTACGATCAGTATTCGTTCAAGCTGCTGCCGTTCATGGGCCGCGTGGTCGCGCGTGATGAAGACTCGTATCGCTATCTTGCCGAATCGATCCGCATGCATCCCGACCAGCAGACGCTCAAGGGCATGATGGAAAACGCCGGTCTCGAACGCGTGCAGGTCTATAACCTGAGCGGCGGCATCGTCGCCGTGCACCGCGGCTTTCGCCTGGAATGAGCGCGCCGACACGGCGTTTGTTCGCGCAAATGCGCGAACAATGGGTGCGGGAGGCGTGCTCCCTCACGGGGCCCCACAAACCGCAAGGTAATGCAGAAGTTATGACCGTGAGCGCGCCGACACGGCGTTTGTTCGCGCAAATGCGCGAACAATGGGTGCGGGAGGCGTGCTCCCTCACGGCACCCGATAGATACGACACCGCGATCAAGGTGAGCCCGTGAGCGCTCCGGGATTACTGTCGGCGGCACTGGAAGTCGCACTCAATCGATATCTGGGCCTTGAAGCCTCGGCGCTGGCTGAATGTGCGACGCTGGAAGGCCGCAGCATTGCGCTCGTGGTCGACGTGCCGGCCTGGACTTTCGTCATCGAATTTCACCGTGGCGGCGTGCGTGTGCTGGACGATGACATGCTGACGCCGGACGTCACGGTGCGCGGAAATTTGAACACGCTGATGCGGCTGGCGTGGACGATCAGCCGCAGCCAGACGACGATTCCGCAGGGCCTTCGCGTTGACGGTGACGTGGAACTGCTGCGCAGCTTCAACCGCCTGCTCGCACAGGTCGGCTTCGATCCCGAGGAGTTCGCGGCGCGCTTCGTCGGTGATGCCGCGGCGCATCGGCTCAATCAGGGTCTGCAAACCCTGTTTGGCTGGGGCCGGCGCAGCGCCGATACGCTGGCGCTCGACACGGCCGAGTATCTGCGCGAAGAAACCAGGGACCTGGCGCGTGGCAGCGACGTCGCCGAGTGGGCGGATGCGGTTGACGAGTTGCGTGACGGTGCCGCGCGCCTCGAAGCGCGGCTGCGGCGGCTGGAATCGGCCGGAGACGCGCCATGATGTCGTTCGGCCGCTTGCGGCGTATCTGGCAGATCCGCAGCGTCGCGAGCCGCTACGGGCTTCAGGAATTCATCGGCCGCAAGCCGGGCCGCGATCCACGCCCGCGCGGTGTGCGGCTGCGCCTTGCGCTCGAAGAACTCGGTCCGGTCTTCATCAAGTTCGGGCAGGCGTTGTCGACGCGCCCCGATCTGGTGCCGGCCGACATTGCGATCGAACTCGCCGGCCTGCAGGATCGCGTGCCGCCGTTTCCGGCCGCGCAGGCACGACAGATCATTGAGGCTGAACTCGGCAAGCCAATTGACGCGGTATTCGCCGAATTCGATGACGTGCCGATGGCGTCGGCGTCTGTCGCGCAGGTGCATAGCGCGCGCCTCAGAGTCGAGGGCGAGCAAGAGACGCTTGATGTCGTCGTCAAGGTGCTGCGCCCCGGCATCGACGCGATCATGCGCAGCGATATCGAGTTGCTGCATACGCTGGCCGCGCTGGCCGACCGCTTTTCCGCCGATCTGCGCCGGCTGCGGCCGCGCGAGGTCGTCGCCGAATACGAAAAGGTGCTGCTCGACGAGCTCGACCTGATGCGCGAAGGCGCATCGTGCGCGCAACTGCGCCGCAACTGGCTCGGCTCGGACCTGATCTATCACCCGCTGGTGTTCTGGGATTGCACGCGCACACGCGTGCTGGTGATGGAGCGCATTTACGGCATCTCGATCCGCGAGCTTGATCAACTGCGCGCGCTAGGCGTGGATTTCAGGGTGTTGTCCGAACGCGGTGTCGAGATCTTCTTCAAGCAGACCTTCGTTCACAATTTCTTTCACGCCGACATGCATCCGGGCAACATCTTCGTCGACGCCTCCGATCCGGCGCGGCCGAGTTATCTGGCAGTCGACTTCGGCATCGTCGGCACGCTGACGGCGTCCGATCAGCGTTACCTCGCTGAAAATTTTTACGCCTTCTTCAACCGCGACTACAAGCGCGTTGCCGAGCTGCATCTGGAATCCGAATGGATACCGGCAGGCACGCGGGTCGAGGATTTCGAGGCGGCGATCCGCACGATCTGCGAGCCGATTTTCCAGCGACCGCTGAAGGAAATCTCGTTCGGCTTCTTCCTCTTGCGCCTGCTCCA
>DATCXY010000197.1:0-2000 GCA_036570585.1 Solimonas sp.
GCTCGCCAGCGAGTTCGTCGATTTCTGGTCCGATCCGCAGACGCGCTTCGATGCCGCGACCGGTTTGCACCGGCACTGGGACGCGCTCGACGTGAAGCGCCCCGAGCGCTATTCGGAAGATGAGGAAAGCGAACTCGGCAAGACGCTGCGCGACGTGCGCGCGATGGCCGAATCCGGCCTCGATTTCACGATCCTCTACGCCGGACCGTCCGGCAAAAACGAGATGTCGATGTTCGCGCCGGTGATGCTCAACGCCCTGCTCGCGCAGTTCGCCGCCGACGTCGCGTGGCTCGCAGAGTTCGCCGGCATGACGGAACCGCAGCAGCGTTTCGCGCAGCTCGCCGCCGCGCGCCGCGCGGCGATCGACCGTCATCTGTGGGATGAAGACGCCGGCTATTACCGCAGCCTGCATCTCGAAACCCGTCAGCCGAGCAGCGGCATCGGCTTCACCGTGTTCGCGCCGCTGTTCGCCGGCATCGCATCGCAACACCAGGCCGGGCGCGTGCTGCACGCCGCGCAAGCGCTGCTGCGAAATGGCGGCGTCGCGGGCTCCAGCCATTTCGATTCGCCGCACCAGTGGGACGGCGACAACGGCTGGGCGCCGGCGCAGGTGATGGCAGTGCGCGGGCTGCAGCGTTACGGATTCGATGCGGCGGCATGCGACATCGCGCGGCGCTGGGTCGACGCACTCGCCGCCGTGTTCGCAACGCATGGCGGCTTCTTCGAGCGCATCAACGTCACGACGCTCGATCTGCCGCGCCGCAAGGCGCACCAGTACCCGGTCCAGGAAGGTTTTCTCTGGACCAATTCCAGCTTTGCGTGGATGGCCACCGACGTGCTCGGCCATTCGCTCAAACCGATCGCGGGGCGACGTACTCCGCAAACCGGCCAGGCGTTTTAAGGCCGAATCCCGATTGATGAGGAGAGAACCGTGTCGAAGAAGTTCACCGCCGCCCAACCCCTGATCGTCGCCGGCGGCGACACTCGCCGCAGCAGGCTCGCGCCCGCGATGGCGCTGGGCATCGGCTGCCTGTATGCAACGCTGCCGCGTGCAGCGATTGCCGAACAACCGGCGAATCCGCCGGCAGCGCAGGATGCACCGGCCACGACGGAAGCGCTGCCGATCGATGCGCAGGCCCCGGCACCGGTCGAAGCGGCGGCGCCTGTTGCGGATGCGGATATCGCCACACCCGCGGCGCCGGCACGCTCATCGGCGAATGACATCGAGGTCGTGCCGACCATCGCGTTGCCGCCGGACACACCGCCGGTGCCGGTCGCCGATGAACCGGCGTCGCAGCCGCAGATCGCGGAAGTGATCGTCACCGCGACCAAGCGCAGCGAAAACGTCCGCGACATTCCGGCCAGCATCGCAGTCCTGTCCGGCGAAGATCTCGAACGGCGCGGCGCGCAGGACACCGCCGACATCGTCAAGCTGGTGCCCGGCGCCAACGTCACGTCGACCGGCGACAGTCCGCAGCGCGTGACGATCCGCGGCATCTCGTCCGACATCGGCACCAGCTCGACGACCGGCATCCTGTTCGGCAACGTCTCGTTCACCGAAGCGTGGACGCCGGTCGTCGCGCTCGATCCGAATCCGTTCGACATGGGCTCGGTCGAAGTTCTCAAGGGTCCGCAAGGCACGCTGTTCGGCGCCTCCGCGCTGAACGGCGCGGTGCGCTACGTGCCGACGCCGCCGAAGTTCGGCAGGTACGAGGTGAAATGGTTCGGCCAGTACACGTCCATTCACGAAGGCGATGCCGGTCCGAGCTACGGCGCGGCGGTGAACCTGCCGTTCGGCGACACGCTGGCGCTGCGCGTGATGGCGTTCGACCGCGAGAGTCCAGGCTATGTCGACAACCTGCACACCGACAAGAAGGACGTCAACCGCACCGATCAGCAGGGCGCGCGCGCCCTGCTCGGCTGGCGGCCCGGCGACCGCTGGGACATCCTGCTGACCGGCGCGTGGCAGGAGACGGATCTGCGCGACGTCGGCATCGCCG
>DATCXY010000198.1:0-4066 GCA_036570585.1 Solimonas sp.
GATTCGAACCCGGGTTTAAGCCTTGAGAGGGCTCCGTCCTAGGCCTCTAGACGATAGGAGCAAATTGCAGTCTCGTGCTGTTGGTGGCGCAAGAGGCCGCGTATTATACGCGACCCATGAATTGGCTCAAGACTCTGTTTCCGCGCAACAAGAAAATTCCCGCGACCAGACGGGTGCCGCGCGCGGAACACCCGATCTCGCGTTCACAGTTTCCGAGCGGCACGCTCAAGGTGCTGTACGGCCTGAAGGATGCAGGCTTCCAGGCGTACGTCGTCGGCGGTGGCGTGCGTGATTTGCTCGCTGGCATGAAGCCCAAGGATTTCGACATTGCGACCGATGCACGGCCAGAGGAAATCCGCCGCATCTTCCGCTCGTGTCGACTGATAGGTCGTCGTTTTCTCATTGCCCACGTGCGCTACGGCGACGAGATCAGCGAGGTCACGACCTTCCGTGGCCAGATCACCGCCAGCCACGAGCGCGACGAGACCGGCCGCATCCTGTCCGACAACGAATACGGCACGCTGGAATCCGATGCGTTTCGTCGCGATTTCACCGTCAACGCGATGTATTACGACATACGTGATTTCTCGATCGTTGATTTCGCCGGCGGTCTGGAAGACATCAAGGCCGGCGTGATCCGCATGATTGGCGATCCGGAGTTGCGCTATCGCGAAGATCCGGTACGCATGCTGCGTGCGGTCCGCATCGCCAGCAAGTTGAAATTTCGGATCGACAAGGACACGGCCGCGCCGATTCGCTCGCTGGCGCCGCTGCTGCGGGAGATTCCGCCCGCCCGCCTGTTCGATGAAGTCATCAAACTGCTGCAGTGTCGCGATGCCGTCGCCAATCTCACGGGTCTCAACGAATACGGCCTGCTTGCGCAACTGCTGCCGCATACCGATGCGGCAATGGCGCATCCGCAGTCGCGTGACTTCATTGAGCGCGCACTGGCCAATACTGCGGATCGCATTGCGAGCGACCAGACCGTGAGTCCGGCATTCCTGTATGCCGCGCTGTTGTGGCCGGCGGTCAATGCCCGCCAGAAAAAGCTGGCCGGCAACGATGTGGCGCAAGTCAATGCGGCAATTGCACAGGCGTCCGATGAAATCCTTGCGCAGGCGCACAAATACATCAGTATTCCCAAACGCTTCTCGGTGCCGATGCGCGAGATTTGGGCCTTGCAGCCGCGTTTCGACATGCGCCGTGGCGGGCGGGCGCAGCGTTTGCTGACGCATCCGCGCTTCCGGGCGGCCTACGACTTCATCGTGCTGCGCGCGCAATCCGGCGAGTTGGCGCAAGAATTGGCTGACTGGTGGACGCAGGCGCAGATCGGCGAGGGCCTGCCGCCGGTCACGTCCGTGAACGAGGACGGCGAGTCCTCCGGCGGCCCGCGCAAGCGCAGGCGCCGCCGCGGTGGCCGCAATCGGCACAAGCCGGGCGATTCGGCACCCGCACCATCGGACGCGTGAGCTTTCGCGCCCACATCGGTCTCGGCGCGAATCTCGATGGGCCGGCCGCGCGTCTGCGTTGGGCGCTCGGGCAACTGACGGCTCTAGGCTCGCTCGACGCGCAATCGAGCTTGTTTCGCAGTGCGCCGATGGGTAACAGTGAACAGCCTGATTTCTGCAATGCAGTCTGCATCCTGCGCAGCGCGCTGGCGCCGACCGATCTGATGCAACGCCTGCTCGCCATCGAACAGCTGGCCGGCCGCGTCCGCAAGCAGAAGTGGGGGCCGCGGACGCTGGATCTCGATTTGCTGCATGTCGAGGGCGTGGTCAGCGATACGGACGAACTGCGTTTGCCGCATCCGGGAATTGCAACGCGCAACTTCGTATTGGTGCCTTGGGCGCAAATTGCGCCCGAGCTGCGGGTGCCCGGTATCGGCCGCATCGCGGAGCTTGCGGCCGCACTCGGGGACGACGGTTTGCAGCCATGGTCCGACCCCGATTGACGGTGCGCGGGGAACCGCTACACTTCGCCGACTTTGCCGGTCTTGGTGATCGCCGAGACTGGCCAGCGGGTGTCTGCCTTAGTGGGCCGCCCTAATCTGTCCGACCCGTAAACGTCGCGCGTATGTCTTTTTGGGCCGCCGACGTTTCCCTATCGAAAACGCCTTTGTCATTGCAGTTGAATGTGATGATCGTTTTCCGGGAGCCCTGATATGAACGCACTGAAGCCGGTCAATGTTGCCGAGCTGCGCCGCATGCGCGCTGCGCGCGAGAAAATTGCCTGCCTGACCTGTTACGACGCCAGCTTTGCGATGCTGGAAGATCGCGCCGGTGTTGATGTCATCTTGGTCGGCGATTCGCTGGGCATGGTGATACAAGGTGGCACGACCACCACGCCGGTGACGGTGGCTGACATTGCGTATCACAGCCGCTGCGTGGCGCCGCATCTGCAGCGCGCGTTCCTCGTCGCCGACCTGCCGTTTCTCTCGTATGCGACGCTCGAGCGCGCGCTCGATGCTTCGCAGCGCCTGATGCAGGAGGGCGGGGCAAAGATGGTCAAGCTCGAAGGTGGTCGCGAGCAGGCCAGCATCGTCGAATATCTGTCCGTGCGCGGTGTGCCGGTCTGCGCGCACCTCGGCCTGCAGCCGCAGTTCGTACACAAGCTCGGTGCGTTCAAGGTTCAGGGGCGCGAGGATCAAGCGGCTGAGGCGATGCTGCACGACGCGAAGGTCCTTGCGGACGCTGGTGCCGATCTGTTGGTGCTCGAATGTATTCCTTCATCGCTCGGCCAGCGCATCACCGAGATCTCGTCGGTGCCGGTGATCGGCATCGGTGCCGGTCCGCACACGGACGGCCAGATCCTGGTGCTGCAGGACATTCTCAATATTTCACCGATGGTGACGGTGGGCCACACCCCGCGCTTCGTGAAGAATTACATGGCCGGCGCGGCGGACATCGAGTCGGCGATTCGCAACTACGTCAGCGAAGTGAAGTCGGGCGCATATCCGGCGCCCGAGCACGGGTTTGCCGATGCGCAGCCGGCATCGAAGCCGCTGACGGACCAGTCGGCTGCCGCGCTGGCGGCGCAGCGACCGATCGCGGCCGATGTGGTGGCGGCGAAAACTTCGAGAAAGTCGCGCTCGCGATGAAAACCATTCACACGATCGTCGAGCTGCGCGCGCAGATCGCCGCATGGCGCGCGGCTGGCGAGCGGATAGCGCTGACACCCACAATGGGCAATTTGCACCGGGGGCATCTGCGGCTGGTCGAAGCCGGTCACGCGCAAGCGCAGCGTGTGGTCACCAGTGTGTTCGTCAATCCGCTGCAGTTTGGTCTGAACGAAGATTTCGATCGCTATCCGCGGACTCTGGATGCTGACGCGGCGCAACTCGCACAGGCCGGTTGTGACCTGTTGTTTGCGCCCTCGGTGACTGAGATGTATCCGCATGGTCGCGAGGGCTTTACGGTCATCAGTGTGCCGCGCTACGCCCATATCCTCGAAGGCGAGTTTCGTCCCGGCCACTTCGACGGCGTGGCGACCGTCGTCAATATGCTGCTGACCATCGTGCAGCCTGACGTCGCGCTGTTCGGCGAGAAGGATTATCAGCAGTTGCTGGTGGTCCGGCAGATGGCGGCCGACCTGCATCTGCCGGTCGCTATTCGTGGCGTGCCGACCGAGCGCGAGGCCAATGGGCTGGCTTTGTCGTCGCGTAACCAATACCTCTCGCCAGACGAGAGAAAGCGCGCTTCGCTACTGCATCAGGTACTCAATCGTGTTGCCGCTGAGCTGTGTGCCGGAAGCCGCGACTTCGATCAGCTTTGCGAGCGTGGTTTGTCCGAACTGCGAGATTCTGGCTTTCGTCCGCAATATCTCGCCGTTCGGCGGACGGACCTGCAGCGCGCAGAGGTGGCGGACCATGAATTTCGCGTACTTTTGGCGGCTTTTCTCGGCAATACCCGGCTTATTGACAACATACCGGTCTCTGCGTAGCTGATTTGATCCCGCGTCGAAATACGCTAGAATTCGCGCCTCGCTGACGGGGTGCCGCCAGCACCGGGTGCATGTCTTAGTGGGCCACCCGCCTTTTCAGATCTGAAGAAGTCCTGCGCGCATGTCT
>DATCXY010000199.1:0-1648 GCA_036570585.1 Solimonas sp.
CGCTTCTGAATCGTCGACGCACAGCCCGCCAACAAAACCAGAGCGAGCGCACAAGAGATGATCCGCATGTTTCCCCCTGCCAGAAAAGCGAACGTCCACCAGACTGTACAACGCCGTAACGTCCTGATGCATCCGCACTGCGCCGGGCCTATACTCGCAACCACTAGGGCATAACACTTTTTTGCGAAAGCCGCGACCTCCACCCGGGGGCCGCGGCTTTTTTTGTGGGCGGGGGTATGGCTGGCGATAGCAACACGATCCGCATTCTGCTGACGCTCGACGGCAAGCAATATGCCGCTGATTTGAAGTCGGCTGAAGTGCAGACCAAGGCCCTCGGCAACTCTGCCGCCGGCGCCGGCACGCAGCTCAGCGTGTTGCGCACGGCCGCGCTCGGTGCCGCCGGCGGACTCGGTTCCATCGTCGTCGCGCAGGTCGTGCCGTTCCTTGTTCAGAGTGGCCAGGAGGCGATCCGCCTGCGTGAACGGCTCGAAGCGATCACAGGCAGTTCCGGCGCTGCGCGATCGGAGATGGCGTATCTGACCGCGCAGGCGGATCGCCTCGGCGTCGCGCTGAACAAGTCCGCCGACAACTACACGAATCTGGAAGCCGCAACGCGCGGCACGCAGCTCGAAGGCCAGCTCACGCGCGACACGTTCGAGGCGCTGACTGAAGCCAGTTCGAAGATGAATCTCGAAGCACAGCAGACCGACCAGGTCTTCGACGCCGTCGAGAAGATCATCGCCAAGAACCGCGCGACGCTCGGCGATTACACCGGCGCACTGTCGCGCAATCTCCCTCAGGCGCTCGACGCCACGGCGCGCGGGCTGGGCATCACGACCGATCGGCTGCGCGACATGCTGCGTGAGGGAGGCATTGCATCAGAGGAAGTGATCCCGGCGCTGAATCGCGGGCTGCGAGAAACCTTCAATACGGATTCGCAGACCCGCATCGATGGCACCTCGCAAAGCATCGAGCGGCTGCGGAATTCGATGGCGCAGATCGGCGACGTCATCGGCGGACCACTTGCCAGCGCGCTCGGCACGGCGGCAGACAAGCTGATCCCGATTCTGGAGTACATGCGCGAGAACCCCGGTGCGTTTCTCGGCCTCGTGGCGACGCAGCAGTACGGCGACCTTTACAGCCTCGCGAACAACGCAGCGCAGCGCCGCGCCGGCATCGGCGCCTACACGCCGCAGCCGCTGCGCGTGCCGGGCATCTTCGAAACGCCGAAAGACAACTTCTACGGCCCGGGCACGCCTGCATCGCAGAACGGGCTGACTGGCTTCTCGCTGCTGTCGAATGGCGTCCCGGAGCTCGATACCAAACTGCTGAAGACGTACGAGCAGCGCGTGGCGTACATCAAGGCCGAATCGCAATACGCGCAGGCGCTTTACGACGTCACCGATGGCCGGCTCAAGGACGAGAACGAGCTCGTCAAGCAGGCAGCGCTGCAGGCCGGCAAGCTCGCAGACCAGAAGCAGGCCGCCGAAGATCTCGCGCGCGAACGCAAACGCGCCGCGGAAGACGCGCAGCGCGATCGCGAAGCGGAGGTGAAGGCGGCAGTGCAGCGCGAGGAGCGCGATCGCGAATCCATTCGGCAGGCACAGATCAAAGCAGCGCTGCTGGAACACGAGCTGGCAACGGGTGA
>DATCXY010000200.1:0-6160 GCA_036570585.1 Solimonas sp.
AAGGCTCGCAAGCTGCGCCTCAGGCGCGACGATGAAACACGCGAAGTCGAGCGCGAGCGGCGCAAGGCAATGCTGAAGTCGCGCGCGACGGCAGCGTCCACTCCGGCCGGTGCGCCACTGCCGGCCGATCCGCTCGCCCGCGCACTGGCCGCCGCGCGGGCCCGCAAGGAACGCTCATGAACGCAGCCAGGCGCGCCGAAATGTTTCGCCGTCTGCGCGATGGCAATCCGGCCCCGACCACCGAACTGCGCTACACGACGCCATTCGAACTGCTGGTCGCCGTCGTGCTGTCGGCGCAGGCGACCGACGTCGGCGTCAACAAGGCGACCGCGAAACTGTTCCCGGTCGCCAACACGCCGCAAGCGATCCTTGCGCTCGGCGAAGCGGGGCTGCGCGAATACATCAAGACCATCGGCCTGTATCAGACCAAGGCGAAGAACGTCATCGGCCTGTGTCGACAGGTACTGGACCTGCACGGCGGCGAAGTACCACGGGATCGCGAAGCGCTCGAAGCGCTGCCGGGCGTCGGTCGCAAGACGGCGAACGTCGTGCTCAACACCGCGTTCGGCGAACATACCATCGCCGTCGATACGCACATCTTCCGCGTCGCCAATCGCACCGGCCTCGCGCCGGGCGCCAACGTCCGCAAGGTCGAAGACAAGTTACTGAAAGTAACACCAGACGAATTCAAGCGCGACGCGCACCACTGGCTGATCCTGCACGGCCGCTATGTCTGCAAGGCACGCAAGCCGGAGTGCGGCCGCTGCGTCATCGTCGATCTTTGCGACTACAAAGCGAAGACGCCGTTCGACGCGGCGCCGGTCCGCGACTGATGTCTTTTGTCGGAGCGCGCAGGGCGCGCTCCGACAACAGCACCGTCACCAGTTCAGCGTCAGCGCCGCGTACAACTGGCGCCCTTGTGCTTGCTGCGCGTAGTACGTCCCGGGGAACAACACCGCGTCGGTCACCTGGTTCAGCACTTTCTTGTCGCTGAGATTGCTGCCGCCCAGCGTCAGCGACCAGTGTTCATTCTGGTCACCGATGATCACGCGCGCGGCGTACTGCCAGTAGCCGCCGACATGCGTATGCGGATCCAGATCGGTGTCGGTGTATTGATCGCCCTGGAAGATGGCATCGCCGGCAACGCGCATCGCCAGATTCCAGGGCATTGGAATCGTCAGTACCGGCGTGATCGTCGCGGTCTGCTTCGGCGCGAACGCGATACGGCGGCCTTTCAGATTCTGCGTGGCATTGATGCCGTCGGCGATCGGCGCTGGCGCTTCGGGATACGAATCGTAGGTCGCGTCGATCAGCCCCAGCGAACCTCGGATCGTCAGCAGACGCCATGGTGTCAGCCACTGGAAGTCGGACTCCAGGCCGCGCGACGTGGCGCTGGCATTGCCGACGTTGGTGGTCGCGCCATCGAATGCGAGTACCTGCAGGTTGTCGAGCGTGGTGCGATACAGCGTCGTATTGAAATTCAGCGTGCGATGGAAGAAACGGCTCTTGAACCCGACTTCCACGGTCGCAGCCTTCTCCGGTTTGAACGGCAAATCTTCACCGGTATATGACAGCGAGTTGTAGCCACCGCTCTTGTAGCCACGCGCATAACTCGTATAGAAATTCAGGTTGTCGTCCCAGATGTACTGCAGTGCGACCTTGGGCGAGATGTCCGTCTCGTCACGCTTGCCCGGCACATCGTAGTTATTGGCACCGAGCAACAAGCTGGTCACACAGATGCCCGCGGCCACACCCTTCGCCGGACAACCGGTGCCGGCGGTTTCGAGATCCTTGGTCTCATGATTGATGCGCACGCCCGGCGTCAGTGCCCAGTGCTCGCTGATATTCCAGGTGAACTGTGCAAACGCCGCTTCGGAGCGCGTGCGCTGTGCGTAGTCGAACTGGTAGTAGTCGTCGCCGATCACCGGCGACAGCAGCGCGCCGAGGATCGGAAAGCCTGGCAGATCAAGCAGCGTCAACGGCGGCGCGTTGAGGTTGCCGGTCGCGAGCTGCGAAAAGTCGCGCGTCAGCAGATACGAGCCGAGATCGTCGCCAGCCTTGATGCGCGCGAGCAAGCGATAGCGCGAGTCGAAGTAATAGCCGCCCGCCACGAAATCGACACTCTGGCCGAGACCGAACAGACTATCGGCGCGGCCATTGAAGCGCAGTTCGACGGTGGTCTGGCTGTAGTGCTCATGATTGTCGAGTTTGAGCAGATCCGCCGGCGACACGTCCAGATCATTGAGCTGGTTGATGTAGAGCTTGCTGTAGCCACCGATCAGCACCGCGTGCAGATCATGGATCGGCCCCAGATCCCCGATCGTCCAGTCGGTCTTCAGGCTCTCCGTGGACGAACCTTTGCTGATGAAGCCCGGCGTATCGAAGCCGGTACGGAAGTCATAGGGATCATCGTCGACATTCGGATCGAACGATTGCAGGTAGCTGCGCGTGCCACTGTCGAGGTCGAACAGCTCGTACGGCCAGAAATTGAGGTGCGTCGCCGAACGCTGCGCCATGAAATCCATCTGCACGTCGTCAGTCGGCAAATAGCGCAGCTTGAGACGCGCTGCCTTCTGGCGCGTGTGATTCTCGTCGCGATCCAGATAGGTATTGTCGAGCTCGCCATCGCGCGACTGCGACAGCACCGCCAGGCGTGCGCCGAACGAATCGTTGAACATGCCACCGATGCCGGCCTCGTAGTGCTGCTCATTGTTTTCGGCATAACTCAGGCGTGCATTGGCCGACAGCTCCGGCGTCGGTCCGGCCGTGATCACGTTATACAAACCGGCGACCGTGTTCTTGCCGAACAGCGTGCCCTGCGGACCGCGCAATATCTCGACGCGATCGACATCAAACGTCGCTTCGGTGAAGTACGCACCACGGCCGTAGAAGATTTCATCTTCGACGAAGCCGACCGAGCTTTCGAAACTCGGATTGAAGGTATTGGTGCCAAAGCCGCGGATGAAAACCTGCGGTGAGCCCTGATCCGCCGTATCGACACGTGCGTTCGGCACATACAGCGCGACATCGGTCAGATCCGAGGCATTGATGTCACGCAGTTGTTCGCTGCCGACCGCCGTCACCGAAATTGGCACGTCATGCAAAGACTGCTCGCGCTTCTGTGCGGTGACGATGATCTCGGCGAGCCCCTGCTGATCGTCGCCGGTCGCCGTTGCCGGCACCGGCGGCGGCTGATCGGACCCGACCGGAATCGTCGGCAGCGGCGCGGCGGCATCGGCAGTCGCCGCATCCTGCGCGCCGGCCGCCATGCTGAATAGCAACGACGCCGCGGCAAGCGATAGTGAAGTGCGCATCAAGCGTCGACCCATGACGATTTTCCTGGTCCGGCAATGGGCGGAACTTAACAAGTCCACCACCGCCCGCGCTTTACATTTGCCGCCACAGCGCCACCCCTCACCCCGACCCTCTCCCCGCACGCGGGGAGAGGGAGAAAAGCGATGCCCCGATTCGTCATTGCAAGCGTAGCGAAACCATCCAGCGACGCCACTCGCTCTGGCGGCTCGGCTGGATGGCTTCCCACTCGCTTCGCTCGCGGTCGCAATGACGAATGAGCCAGTGCAAAGTCTCGCTAGGCCTTCAGCGCATCCTGTGGCGACTGATACGGATAGCCGAGCACTTCGGCGACCGCCTTGTAGGTAACTTGGCCGCGATGGACATTGAGCCCATCTCGCAGATGCGGATCATCGAGCAGCGCTTTGCGATAACCCTTGTCGGCCAGCGCCAATGCGAACGGCATCGTCGCGTTGGTCAATGCATACGTCGAGCTGTGCGCGACACCGCCGGGCATGTTGGCGACGCAATAGTGGACGATGCCGTCGACCAGATAGGTCGGCTCCTGATGCGTGGTCGGCTTCGACGTCTCGAAGCAACCACCCTGATCGATCGCGACATCGACAATCACGGTTCCAGCCGCCATCAGCTTGAGCATCGGCCGCGTCACGATCTTCGGCGCCGCATCGCCCGGCACCAGCACCGCGCCGATCACCAGATCGGCCTTGGCGATGCTGTTTTCAACCGCATCGACCGTCGAGTACAGCGTCGTCAGACGATTGTCGAACATCGAGTCCAACCAGTTCAGCCGCGCCAGCGAGCGATCCAGAACAATCACGCGCGCGCCCATGCCGACCGCAATGCGCGCCGCGTTGTACCCCACCACGCCGCCGCCAATGATCACGACTTCCGCAGCCGGCACACCGGGGACGCCACCGAGCAAGACGCCATTGCCCCCCTGCGCTTTCTCCATCGCATGTGCGCCCGCCTGGATCGACATGCGCCCGGCGACCTCGCTCATCGGTGCCAGCAGCGGCAGGCCGCCATGCGCATCCGTCACCGTTTCGTAGGCGATCGCCACGCAACCGGATTCGATCAGCGCCTGGGTCTGCTTCGGGTCCGGCGCCAGATGCAGATAGGTGAACAACACATGATGTGGCCGCAGCATGGCGCACTCCGCCGGCTGCGGTTCCTTGACCTTGATGACCATTTCGGCCGTCTCGAACACCTCCGCCGCGGTCGGCAGGATCGTTGCGCCAACGCGCACATAGGCGTCATCGTCAATGCCGATGCCGAGCCCCGCACCGGCCTCGATGAACACCTCGTGGCCATGCGCGCACAGTTCTCTTGCGCCGGCCGGTGTCAGGCCAACGCGATATTCATGGTTCTTGATCTCTCTCGGCGTGCCGATGCGCATGCGCGGCTCCTTGCGTCAGAAGCGTCGATTATCGTGCGCGATCGCGAATCCGACCCTCGTGAAGTTCACCCAGCCGCGCGGATGCACAACCCGTTCGCCCCGAGTGATCGCGCAGCGAAACGTATGGAGGGGCCTGTCCCGAGTGATCGCGCAGCGATGGTATCGAGGGGCCCCTAGAATGGCGGATCACATCATACGAGTCCCATCATGCTGCCGCCCCGCCGCTCGCGCCCCGCGTTTCCGTTCATGCTGCTCGCCGTCGGCATCGGCCTGAGCGGCTGGTACGGCCTGCAGTGGCATCAACTGCCGACGTACAGCGACGCCGATATCGACGCCTCGGCAGAACTCAATCTGCAGCTCGATCTTCAGCGACAAGGCACAGCGCCAGATGCCGACAAACTGGCTGCGATGCGCGCCCAGACCCGCGCCGATGTCGTAACCGACATCAAACGCGAGCGCAGTCAGGTCGAGACGGGATTGGGCGCCGGGCTGATCGCGCTGGTCGCTGCGTTCGGCAATCTGGTGCTGATGGGGCTGTTGAACCGTTCGCGCAAATGAAAAGGCGGCCCGAAGGCCGCCGTCCGCGGAACCCGCTTTGCCATTGTTTCAGCTGATATTGACGTCGAAGTGGTAGGTCAGGCTGAGCGCCCCGACGCAATCGTCGGCGGGAATGATGATCGTCAACGCCAAGTCATCGGCTCCCGCCGCATCGGGTGCTTGGTAACGGAAATTCGCTCGATCCCCGTTTGTCGAATTGAATGGCCCCACTTCGCTTGGATCGAGTACCGAGCCGTTCGTGGCTTCGAGCTTGTATGTCGTCCCGCTCGGCAAACTGTTGCCGTGCGCATCCGTGATCGTAAAGCTCAGAGTCGTGAACGACTTCACCGTCAATGCGATCGGACTCGAAACGCCGGTGATGATCGGATCGTCTACAACATCGGAGAACACAATGACCATGCGATCGCGGACGTTGATCACGTTGGACCGGCAGTTGACGCCGATCGCGTCGCAGATATAGCCGTCGAACGTCGTATTGCCGCTGCTGTAGGTGTGATCGCTGTTGATGTCCGTGAACGGTTCGATAGCATCGTGTATCCCGTCCTCGTCATAATCGACGAATGCTTCCGGCAAATCGGTAAACGTTTCACCACTGTCCCGATAGCCGTTGCCGTTGCTGTCGACGAACGATTCCTCGCCGAGCGCCGTCGCCAGCACCGTGACGCGGCCGTCCACCGGGCGTGGATTCTGTACATTCAGCAAGACCGAACAAACGCCTGCTTCGGCGGTCGGATCTGCGTTCGGATCGCCTGTCGTGCACTGTCCATTGACCTTGCCGCCTTCGGTCGTGAATGAAATCGCCGTGCCCGCAGGAACCGGATTGTTGTATCGGTCGGCGGCACGGATGTTGAGCGTCGTCGACGCACCGTCGCAATTGCCGTTAATCGCCAGCTT
>DATCXY010000201.1:0-2192 GCA_036570585.1 Solimonas sp.
GCCGCGGTCGTTTCGCAACGCCACGACAAGAGATCGGCGACTTGCGTCGCTCCTACATTTTCGGCCGCGCCACCCTCGGCGCTTCGCGAAGAATGCTCAGCACGACGACGGTCGCCAGCACACTCATCATGGCGCCCGGAATCCAGACCACGAGACCGCCGAGTTCCTGATCGACCAGCGGTGTGAGCGCGAACGCGCGTCCGCAGATCGCGTAGACCGGATACAGGTCGTGCTGCGCGAGGCCGACGATCGCGCCGATCAGGATCTGGCCGATCATCACCAGCCATAACGCGACGATGCGTCCGCCGAAGCCCATCGCCGCCGGCGGGCTCGGCCGTCGATCGAGGATCAGCCACCAGAACGGCAGGCCGTCGAGCAGCATGCTCCAGTTCATCATCTTGTAGAGCGGCAGGCTCAGCATCACGTCGAAATGCATCGCCGGGATCAGCCAGAAACCGACGCCGGCGACAAACAGGATCGGCGCCAGCACCGGATGCAGCACCACGTGCAGGACGGCGCGAACCACGCGGTTGTCGCGCACCGGCGCAAACACATGGCGACGCACGAGCCGCGGCATGCCGAGCAGCAGCAGGCGTTGCGGCGCGGCGAGTATCAGGAAGAACGGGCCGATGTGATGCAGAACCAGATGCTGCAGGCGATGGATGTAAAACATGTGCTGCGCGTAGTAGTCGACCTGCGACTGCAATGCCAGATACAGCAGCAGCACCGAGCCGTAGTAGCTGAAGCGGCGCCACCAGCCGGTGCGCACGCCATGGCGCGCAGCCCGTTGCACGCCACGCGCGAACAGCAGCAGCGCCGCCAGCGTGATCAGCAGCACGGTCGGCGAGAACTCCCAGGGCAACAGAAACTCACTCCAGTTCCGCGCCTGTGGCCAGACTGCCAGCACCACCACCAGAGCCACTAGAATGGCGAACATGGGCCAGCGCCGGCTCACGCTGGCGAGCACGCCGGCATCTGAAGTCAGGGAATTCATGCCGGCATGGACCGCGTATTGTTCAATTCGATCCCTCAGCTGAAAAATCTTCGGGAACACCCAGACCGGATACCGGTCGAAGCTCCCTTGCCGATGCGATGCCCACCACGATGACCCGACATCTTTTCCGCTTCGCCATCGCCCTGTTCGGCCTGATCGTGCTGGTGGCCTGCCACAACCAGCAGGGCTGGCACCTGCGCAAGATCACGCACTTGCTGCCGGACCTGCATTTTACGATGCAGCAGGCCGGTGGCGGTGAAGTCCACGCGGAAGATTTCCGGGGCAAGCCGGTATTGCTGTATTTCGGCTACACGCATTGCCCGGATATCTGCCCGACGACGCTGGCGCGGTTGCGCGCGGTCAAGCAGGCGCTGGGGACAGAGGGTGACAAGCTGCAGGTGCTGTTCGTGAGTGTCGATCCAGCGCGCGACACCACCGCCGAACTTGCCGACTACGTTCACGCCTTCGACCCCAGCTTCGTCGGTCTGCGCGGCACACCCGCACAGACCGAGGCGCTCGCCAAGCGCTACCGCGTCAGCTTCACGCGCCAGGGCGACGAGCCGAACGGCGGCTACACGATGAGCCACAGCTCGGCGATCTTCATCTTCGACGCGAAGGGCAAGGCGCGCCTGCTCGCCAAGGAAGATTCGCCGATCGGCGACTTCACCGCCGATCTTCCCAAGCTGATCGCCGAGCAATAAAGCTGTTCGGCGATGCCGGACCCGGCGCACGCGCAAGCCGCGCGCCGCGTGCAAGGTCCCGGCTCAAGCGCAGGCGCGACTGGCGCCGATTGCGCGTCACTCCTGTACGGCGTCGTCCTGCCCGTCCAGCGGAATCCGCCGCCGTTTCGGTTTTTCGATCGACGTCAGGATGCCGCGCAGGATGTTGAGCTCGTTGCGATCCGGGCTGGCACGGTTGTAGAACTGGCGCAGACGCCGCATCAGCAGGCGCGGATTGGCCGGGTCGAGAAAGCCGGTCGACAGCAGGATCTTCTGCAAATGCGTGTAGAACCGCTCCATTTCTTCGGCGGGCGGCGGCTCGTACCACGGATGCCCGTCCTTGCTCGACACGGTTGGCACCTCAGGCAGCGAAGCCTTGCGCAGCTCGTACGCCAAGACCTGCACGGCCTGCGACAGGTTCAGCGAGCTGTAGCCGGGATTGGCCGGAATCATCGTCACGGCGTGGCACAGATCCAGTT
>DATCXY010000202.1:0-14102 GCA_036570585.1 Solimonas sp.
TACCGCGCCGTGCCGAAAAGAACCCATGCGTATTCGCGTACGCGGAAATGCCGCGATGACTCGATACGCCCGCGCCTTCGCTGCCGGTGATCCGCGGGTCGGCGGCGAATGCCGCCGCTTCGCAGGCCCGCGCCAGATCGACGGCGGCATCGGCGTCAATCGCCCACGGATGGTCGAGGTCCAGATCGCCAGCGGGGCCCGCCATCAGCGCGGCATCAGCCAGACCGTTGCAGGGGTCCTCGCCGGTCGCACCAGCGATCGCCAGTGCCGCGTCGACGGCCTGCGCGATGCCGGCATCGGACCAGTCGCCGGTCGTCGCATGGCCTTTGCGCTGGCCGATGTAGACCGTCAGGCCGAGTTCGCGATCTTGCTGGAATTCCAGGCTTTCGATCGCGTCCTTGCGGACGTTGACGTTGAGGCCGCGGCTTGCGGAGGCGCTGGCTTCGGCGGTGGAAGCACCCCCACGCCGGGCGTATTCCAGAACGAAGTCGAGCCGCTCCTGCAAGGTGGCGGCGGCGGGCAGTTCGGCGGAGACCGCGTCAGTCGATCGGGGCAATGTCATGTCTGAGGCTTGGGGGCGGTCTGGATGGATTGCAAGCGAGTGTGCAGTTCGGCGAGTCGCTGCGGTGTACCGACATCGGACCACAGGCCGCGGTAATGCTCGGCACTGACGTGTCCGTCGCGCGCTGCGGCCCGCAACAAAGGTACCAGAGAAAAAGTGCCGTCCGTCTGTCCGTCGAGCAAACGTGGGTCGATGATCGAAATACCGCTGAAGGTCAGCCGTGATTCGCCGGGCGGCTCGGGGACCTGGCCATCGACGAGACTGAAATCACCGCGCGGATGCTGTGGTGGGTTGTCGACCAGCACCAGATGCGCCCGCGATGACGGCGGCATGTCCCGTGCACGCGCCAGCAGGCCGGACCACGGATAATCGCTGTACACATCGGCATTGACGAGCACAAATGGTGCCTCGCCCAACAGCGGCCGCGCGCGCTGCAGCGCGCCGCCGGTATCGAGCGCCGGCCAGCCTTCGTCGGAGTAGCGGATGTGCAAGTCGTAGCGTGCCCCGTCATCGAGTCGTGCACGGATCTGCGCGCCGAGCCAGCCGAGGTTGACGACCACCTCCTGCACACCGGCCGCACGCAAACCGTGCAAATGGCGTTCGATCAACGCCTGTCCGCCGACTTCGATCAGCGGTTTGGGCGTGTGATCGGTCAGCGGTCGCATCCGTTCGCCGCGACCGGCGGCCAGAATGAAGGCCCGGGTCACGCGCTCATGCCGAGGTCGTCGAACAATTGCAACAACGGCGCCAGCTCGCGGTAGCGGCCCGCGACCTCACGCACATAGCCGATGAAGCGCGGCACATCGGCCAGATAATGCGGCTTGCCGTCGCGATAGTTGATACGCGCGAAGATGCCGATCACCTTCAGATGCCGCTGCACGCCCATCCAGTCGAACTGCCGGGCGAATGTCGCGTCGTCCGCCAGCGGCAGGCCGGCGCGGCGCGCACGTTCGGCATATTGCTGGCGCCAGGCATCGACCCGTTCGGCCGGCCAGCTGAGGAACGCGTCCTTGAACAGCGACACGACGTCATAGGCGATCGGGCCTTCGACCGCATCCTGAAAATCGAGGATGCCCGGATTCGGCGTCGAGATCATCAGATTGCGAGGCATGTAGTCGCGATGAACGTAGACGCGCGACTGTGCGAGCGCCGACTCGACCAGCAGCGTATCGATCGCCGCCAGCGACGCCGTCTGCGCGTCGCTCAGCGCGGTCGCGAGATGGCGGGCGACATACCAGTCCGGGAAAAGCGCCAGTTCCCGGCGCAGCAGCGGTGCATCGTAGGCCGGCAGCACACCGGGCCGGCTGGCGAGCTGCCAGCGGATCAGCGCATCGATGGCGTCCGACATCAGCGCATCGGCATTGTCGGCATTGATCGCGTGCAGATAGGTTTGCCTTCCCAGATCGCTGAGCAGCAGAAAGCCGCGCGCCAAATCCTGCGCGATGATCTGTGGCGCATTCAGTCCGGCTTCGTGCAGCAGCGCCGCGACTTGCAGAAACGGCCGACAATCTTCGCGTTCGGGCGGCGCATCCATCAATACCCAGCTGCGGGTGCCGGCCTCGAGACGGAAATAACGTCGGAAGCTGGCGTCGGCCGACGCCGGCGCGAAGTCTGCGTCTCGCAGTTCCAGCTGCTGCAGCGCCCAGTCGCGCGCAGCGGCGGCGCGGGCATCGAGTTCAACGGAGGAATTCACGGTTTCGGGAAGGTGATCAGGCGTAGCGCGTGCAGCTTAGAGCTTGTCCGTGAATAAAACACGCCTGCGTTGCTGCCCCAAATCGTGCCAGGCAAGGCGCGCGGCCCGCCGCATGGCCATTCCATGCAAGGAGTGCGCAACGCCGCATGGCGCGATTTGGGGCGCAACCCTTCGGGACGGGGCTGTTTTTGCGCAGCGCGGCGTTGCCAGCCGCTTGCTTGGAATGGCCAAGCTGCGCGTCTGTCGCCTTGCCCTGCGCAAAAACAGCCTTCCGTCGCAGGCGCGATTTATTCACGGACAAGCTCTTAACCGAAGCGCGCGGGCGCTTCGACGATTGCACCGGGCAGGAGCGTGCGCCGATACTTGCCGCCCGTTTGCCCAAAATCGCGCGACCTTGCCCCGCACTCGACGTCCGTTCCCGTTCCTGTTCGGCCTCAGCCTGTTCGCGGCGGTGCCGGCGTTTGCCCAGAGCACGCTGCCGACCGAACGCGAGTTCGACAAGCATGCGACGCAAACATACAACGGCTCGTCGTGCGCTCAGATCACCGACACGCTGCCACCGATCGAGGCGGCACCCGACGACAAGGTGCGGATCAGCGCGGATAACGCCGATCTGGTCCGCAATGGCCTGTCGACGCTCTCCGGCTCGGTGAAGCTCAAGCGCGACGACCAGGAGATCACCGCCGAGCAGCTCGACTACGACGAGTTGCAGCAGCGCGTGATCATCAACCACGAATCACTGTTCCGCAGCAGCAAGATCGTCGTCGATTCACAGAAATCGCAGTTTGATCTTGACGACAAGTCAGGACTATTCAGTGACAACAGCTTCGTGCTGCTGTCGCGCGGCGCACGCGGCCATTCCGAGCAACTGCAAGTCAGTGCCGACAAGACCGCGACGCTGGAAGGTGCCAGCTACACGACCTGCGCACCGGGCAACGACAGTTGGTATCTGGAAGCCGGCAAGATCAAGCTCGACTACGACGAAGGCGTTGGCATCGCGCGCAACGCGCGCCTGCGCTTCCTCGGCGTGCCGATCTTCTATACGCCATGGCTGGAGTTTCCGATCGACGATCGCCGCCGTACCGGCTTGCTCTATCCGGTGCTCGCAAACACCAAGAAAACCGGCCTCGATATCCGCGAACCGGTCTACATCAATCTGGCGCCGAACTACGACATGACGTTCACGCCGCGCTACATGTCCGATCGCGGCACGCAGCTGGAACTGACCGGCCGCTACCTGCTGTCGAACTCCGAAGGCGATCTCGGCTATCAGTATCTGGACCATGACCGCGCCACCGACGAGCGGCGCACGTATCTGTACTACAACGATCGCAGCCTGCTGACGCCACAGCTGTCAATGGATCTGCATTACGCCGATGTCAGCGATCCGGGCTATTTCGAAGACCTCGGCGGCAACGGCATTGATCTGAGCTCGGATTCGTTCCTCGATCGCAGCGCCCGCTTCATATACCAGTCGCCCGCTTCATATTCGGTGCAGATGCTGGTGCAGGATTACCAGAAGATCACCAGCAACCTCACGCAGGTCGAGGAGCCGTATCAGCGTCTTCCGCAGATCGTGTTCAACACCGAGACGCGCAACAGCTTTCTCTATACCCGCGCCGGACTGACCGGCGAATACAGCAACTTCGCACGCGACGATTCGATCGAAGGTCAGCGCATCGACATCGATCCGTACATCAAGATCGAGCGCGACACGATCGCGTGGTATTCGAAGGCGCAATTCGATTATCGCTACACGGGTTATCAACTGACCGGCACCGCGCCGGGCATCAACGATGAGCCGGACCGCGCGCTGCCGATGTTGAGTGCGGAGTACGGCCTGCGCTTCGAGCGCCTGCTCGATGACGGCACGCCGCAACTGCTCGAACCGCGACTGTTCTACCTGTACGTGCCGTACCGCAGCCAGAAAGATCTGCCGGTGTTCGATAGCGGCGAGCCGGACTTCGATTTCACGCAGCTGTTCGCACGCAACCGCTTTTCGGGCCTGGACCGGATTTCCGACGCCAATGAACTGACGCTGGCGCTGACTGGCCGCCAGCTCGATCCGGAGACAGGTGCGGTCAAGGCGTCGGCGTCGATCGGCCAGCTATACCGGCTGGAATCGCCGCGCGTCACGCTGCCCGGCGAAACGCCACCCGATGCGGGGCTGACGGATCTGATCGGCGAATTCGAATACAAGCTGTCGACGCGCTGGAGCACGCGCATGCTGGCGCAATGGTCGCCGGAGAACTCGGAATTCAGCCGCGCCGGCGTCGCGGTCCGCTATCGCGATGACAATCGCCACGTCGTCGAGACTGCGTATCGCTATCGTCGTGGCCTGCTTGAGCAGACTGACTTGACCGTAATGACACCGGTGTATCGCGCGATCAGTCTTGCCGGCCGCTGGCGCTATTCATTGCGCGACGCCCAGTCGCTCGATACCTATGTCGGCTTGCGTTATGACACCTGCTGCTGGGCCGCCGACGTCGCGTTTCGTCGTTATATCTCGGACTCCAGGGGCACCATGAACAATGGCATCTACTTCCAGCTCGAGCTCAAGGGCCTGGGCCAGATCGGCTCGGGGTTCCCGAACCTTCGCGTCGATGACGATGTCTACTGAGCTCGCCTGCGGGGCCTCAGGCCCCGTTTGCCGACCGGCTGAGCGATAATCCGCCGCTGCATCCCTTTTCAACTTTCCGGTTTTCCGCCATGTCGCTGCGTCCGCATCTCCTGCGTACCCTGTTTTCGTTCCTGCTCGCACTGAGCGCGGGTCTGGCTCCCGCGCAGAGCGCATTCGCCGAGCCGCAGCCACTGGACCGCATCATCGTCGTGGTCAACGATGGCACCGTCCTGCAAAGCGAACTGGAGCAAGCCATGGATGATGCGCGCGCGCAGATCGCCAAGCGACAGCTCGCCGCACCGCCGGAAGACGTGCTGCGGGCACAGGTTCTGGAACGCCTGATCCTGACGCGCGTGCAGACCCAGCGCGCCGAGCAGGCCGGCATCCGCATCGACGATCGCGAGCTCAACGAAGTACTGACCAATATCGCCAAGCAGAACGGCATGACGCTGTCGGCATTTGCCGAGGCCGTGCGTGGCGATGGTCTCGACTATCTGGCCTTGCGCGAGCAGATCCGCGACGAGGTCACGACCCAGCGCCTGCGCAACAAGGAAGTCGACAGCCGCGTGGTCGTCACCGAGCAGGATGTCGATGCCTTCCTCGCCAGCGCGAGCGCCAACAGCGACAATGAATACCGACTGTCGGACATTCTGATTCTGGTGCCGGACGGCGCCAGCCAGAAAGCTCGCGAGCAGGCGCACACCAAGGCCGACGAACTGCTCAAGCGGATCAAGGCGGGCGAAGATTTCGCCCAGCTGGCGATCGCCAACTCCAACGGACAGCAGGCGCTGCAGGGCGGCGATCTGGACTGGCGCAAGGCTTCGGATCTGCCCGCCGTGTTCGCCAATATCGCCGCCAAGCTCGACAAGGGCGGCGTCAGCGACGTGTTCGAAACCGGCAGCGGCTATCACATCATCAAGCTCACTGACGTGCGCGGCGGCGACGAGCGCAAGACCGTCACCGAAACCCACGCCCGGCACATCCTGATCCAGACCAACGCGATCCGCGACGATGATCAGGCGCGTGCGCAGGCACGCGACATCTACAACCGCCTCAAGGCCGGTGAAGACTTCGTGAAGCTGGCCAAGGAATTCTCCGACGACCCCGGATCGAAAAACAGCGGCGGTGATCTCGGCTTCCAGCCGCCAGGCGTGTTCGTCCCGGAATTCCAGTCGCGTCTCGACCAGCTGAAGCCGAACGAGATCTCCGAGCCGTTCCGCACGCAGTTCGGCTGGCATGTGGCGCAGTTGCTGGACCGCCGCGAACGCGACGTCACCGACGAGCAGAAGCGCGCGCGCGCGCGCACCGCCATCGGCACGCGCAAGTCCGCCGAGGAATACGACATCTGGCTGCGCCGCCTGCGCAACGAGGCGTATATCGAATATCGCATTCCGTCGGATGCCGAAGCGGCCAAACTGCTGCAGTAAGCCGCTGCCCGGCAGCGGCGCGATGATCATGCAATGAGCGCGCTTCCCCGCATCGTCATCACGCCCGGCGAGCCCGCCGGCATCGGTCCCGATCTGGCCTGCGCGATCGCGCAGCAAGCCTGGCCTGCTGAACTGGTGGTGGTTGCTGACGCCGCGCTGCTGCAGCAGCGCGCCGCCGCGCTCGGTCTGCCGTTGCGCCTGACGCCGTTCGATCCTGCGCTTCCGTCACAGGCCTCCATCCCCGGCGAACTGCGCTTGTTGCCGGTGTCATTGGCCGCGCCGAGCCACGCCGGCGTGCTCGATGTCCGCAATGCCCCTTACGTGCTCGAAACGCTGCGAGTCGCCGCCGGCTCCTGCATCAACGGACAAGCACAGGCGCTGGTCACCGGTCCGGTGCAGAAGAGTACGATCAACGACGCCGGCATCGCATTCTCCGGGCACACCGAGTTTCTCGCCGAATACTGCAGCATGCCGCATTCCGACCCTCGGCTTCGTGCCTCGGGCGTTCGGCGGCGAGGCCTGCCATCCGAGGCAGCCCGCGAAAGTCCGCCTCACCCGGTGATGATGCTGGTCGCCGGCTCGTTGCGCGTCGCGCTGCTGACCACGCATCTGCCGCTGCATGCGGTGCCGGCGGCCATCACCGGCGATGCGCTGAGTGTGACGCTGAAAATTCTTGACGCCGACCTGCGTCGCCGCTTCGGTATCGCGCGGCCACGCATCCTGGTCTGCGGCCTCAATCCCCATGCCGGCGAGTCCGGACATCTCGGCCGCGAGGAAATCGACATCATCGAGCCCGCACTGCGCGCTGCGCGCGCGGCCGGCATCGACGCGATCGGCCCCCTGCCCGCCGACACGTTGTTCACGCCGAAATACCTGAACGATGCCGACGCGGTGCTGGCGATGTATCACGACCAGGGACTGCCGGTACTCAAATACGCCGGCTTCGGACAGGCCATCAACATCACGCTTGGCCTGCCGATCATTCGCACGTCGGTCGATCACGGCACCGCGCTCGATCTGGCCGGCAGCGGCAAAGCCGACGCCGGCAGCCTGCGCGCCGCGCTGCAACTCGCGATCCAACTCGCCTGCCCATGAACGAATCCGAACACCAGGCCAAGAAACGTTTCGGCCAGAACTTTCTGCACGATCCGCAGGTGATCGCACGCATCATTCGCGCCATCCATCCGCAGCCTGGGCAAATCGTCGTCGAAATCGGTCCCGGCCTTGGCGCGCTGACGGTGCCGCTGCTCGAAAAACTCGGGCAGTTGCAGGTAGTCGAAATCGATCGCGACGTGATCCCGCGCCTGCGCGAAATCTGCGATCACGCGCCGGGCCTGACCATCACGCAAGGCGATGCGCTGAGTATCGACTACCACCAATTCGTCAAAGATGATCAGCGTCTGCGACTGGTCGGCAACCTGCCGTACAACATCTCGACACCGCTGCTGTTCCACCTGCTGACGCAAAGCGATGCGGTGCTCGACATGCATTTCATGTTGCAGAAGGAAGTCGTCGATCGGATGTGTGCGACGGCCGATGACGATGCCTATGGCCGGCTCAGCGTCGCACTGGCGGCGCGCTGCGAAGTCGCCCACCTGTTCAATGTCGGACCCGGCGCGTTCAGCCCGCCGCCGAAAGTCGATTCGGCGATCGTGCGTCTGAAGCCGCGCACACCCGATTTCGCCATCGACAACCTGACAGTGTTCGACCGCGTCGTCGCACAGGCGTTTTCGCAACGTCGCAAGACCCTGTCGAATTCGCTCAAGGGCCTGTGCAGCGCCGAGCTGATGCGCAGCGTCGACATCGATCCGGGCTTGCGCGCGGAACGCTTGCACCCCCGGGATTTTGCGCGCCTTGCCAACGCGCTCGGCATTGCCGGTTGACGTTCGGCCCCAGCCGCCGACAATGGTGGTGGACATCAGGTGGGAGGCGGCCGATGAGCACCTATAACCATATTCTTGTCGCACTGGCGCTGGATCAAACGGGCCGTACGGTCCTGAAGCGCGCATGCGCACTCGCCAAGCTGTTTGGCGCGCGATTGTCGGTCCTGCACGTCGTCGAATACATCCCGATCGAAAGCGGCGAGCTGCTGATGACCGCACCGGTCGATCTCACCCAGCAACTTGAGCAGCAGTCGCGACAGCAGCTCGAAGCCTTGTGCGGCGAATGCGCAATCCCGCACGAGGACATCCATACCGCAACGGGTCCGGTCACACCGCAGATCCAGCAACTCGCCGAAGCGCTGCAGATCGACCTGATCGTGCTCGGCCATCAGCCACGCCACGGCATCGCCGCGTGGTTCAATCACACAGGGGAAAACGTCATCACGCGCGCGCACTGCGACGTGCTGGCACTGCACGTCGGCTAACAGCCAGTCATTGCGCGTGCCTCGATACACCGCCTTCGGCGCCATTCGGCATGAACGGGATGGGAGGGGCTCGAGCTGTACTCACGGCCGTTCGCCGTGGGTGATCACGAAGCGATTGTATCGAAGGGTCTGCTCTCCACCTTCAACCGCAGAGGTTCAGCTCCGACCGGCGCGCGTGCCTCGATGCGCTGCGCGCGGCACGGCATGAACGGGCTGGGGGGCTCGGGCTGTACGAACGGAGGCAGGGATTATTCGCCTTATTTCCCCCGTTCATGCCGAGTGCGGCCGAAGGCCGTGTATCGAGGCACGCACACGCCGGGAAATCGACCTCTACGGTTGAAGCTAGCCGCGGCAGAATCAGACGGCGGTGCTCACCCGCTCTGAGCGCGCCAATACTTCGGCGCGCTTGCGCACGCGCCCACGCTGATCCAGGAACTCGGCCAGCCGCGGCTCGGATTCGGGTCCGCGCCATAGCGCCTTCGCGAATACCGCGACATAGCTCTTGTCGACCAGCGCGCCGAGTCCATCGATGTCCGGCTCGATCAGTTTGTGCAGTTCCACCAGGTTGTAGCAGGGCACGCGTGGAAACACATGGTGGCCGATGTGCCAGTTGATGTTGTTCCAGAACCAGGAATGCACCGGGTTCGAGATCACCGTGCGGGTACCGGTCAGCTTGCCCTCGTTCCACGGCGTCTCGTAATGCTCCGAGATGAAGCGCATCGCGTTGAAGAACGAGAAGCACAGCACCGGGCACAGCACCAGCGCCAAGGTCTTGTCGAGCACGCCATGACGATATGCCCAGGTCAGCAGCACGCTGTAAACGACGATCTTGAACAGGGTTTCACCGATATGGATCGCCCAGTTGCGGCGATTGAACTTGCCGATCGGATACAGCAGATTGAAGTGCAGGAAGCTGAGCAGTGCGCTGGCGGCGATATAACCGTAGAACAGCACGAAATCGAGCGGTCCGCGCTTGCCCATCGTGAACGCGTCGGGGTCCTGGTACGAGCGGTTGTAGCGGTGATGTTCGAGATGGTCTTCCTTGAACGCCACGAACGATGCCAGCAGCGGCGTCATCGCGATGATGCCGAACGCCCAGTTTTCCCAGCGCGGTTCGAACAGCACGTTGTGCGTGGCATCGTGCATGAACGTGACCATGCCCATCTGCATGTAGCCGAGCCCAATGTAGGCCATCCAGCGGACCCAGGCCGAGTCGCTCGTCCACGCGATCGCGCCCAGACCGATCATGATGGAGATGAACAGCAGGATCTTGGCGTGCGTGTGGTAAGGCCGGAATTGCATCAGGCGCATCAGGTCCTCGCGGGGCACCTGCGGTCGAAGTCTGGTCATTAGTGTGGCAAAGCCTTGGTATGGACCGGAACCTCGCGCCCGGCTGCGCGACAACGGATGAGGCGGCGCGGGCGAACCTGCGTACGCCACTATGCGCGGCAAGTCGATCTGCGTCTACAAGACATTCTGCCCAAAGATGCTATCGCCACGCCTGTCAACGCCGTGTTCATGAAAATGCCACGCTGACCGTAGGCGCGGTGCACACCTGCAGGATGGATAGAACGCGGCGAAATCCGCTGCGACGCATCCAAAAATCGCCATTCGCCCGACGGCCTGACGAACCCGGCGCCGGCGCGCGGCCGACCTGCCCGCATCACCTGCCCACGGCAAGTGCGCTTCCTAGAGCGGCCGCAACTCGCGGCCGACCAGCCACTCGATCATCGCACCAGCCTCGGTCGCCGCTTGCCCGTTGATCGCATCTGCTGCGCCGGCCGAATGCCAAAGCCGCATCGCCGCGTCGTCGTTTGCCGATACCACCAGTGGCACCCCGCGCACCTTGGCCGCAGCGACGATGGCCGTCATTTGTGATTCGTTCGCGAACGCGGCCGACGCGAACAATAGCTGCAGGGGCAGTTCGCCATGCTCCGGCAGCGGCAAATTGAAATCGCGCAATGCGAGGCGCACGCCGCGTGCCAGCAAGCCGGCACTCGCCGGGTGCAGCGGTTCGACTTCCGTCAGTCCATCCGGACTCAATGCCAGAATCAGACGATCGCCCGGCACTTCGTAGCGCGCCAGCAAATCTTCCACGTGCTGCGCAAATTCACCGCTGCGCAGTTGCCAGCCCGAGATATCGATGATGAACGGCAGCACCGGCAGTCCGCGCTCGCGTGCGCTCAGGTGATGCTCACAGACATGGGTGATCTGCCAGAGCTCGAGATCACCGATCAAGCCGGCCCGGGCGCCAGCACGCAGCAATTCGTCTTCGTCGATGCGTCCGAAGCGCGGATGCTGCCAGTACAGGCAGGCACGGATGCCGCGTACCGCACGGTCGTTCAGATCCAGTATCGGCGCCAGCAGCAAATGGAACTGGTTGAGCGCAACGGCGGCGTGAATTTCGCGTTCGAGATCGAGGCGGCGGCGACGATCGGCGTCGATCTCGGTGGTGAAGATGCGATAGCAACCACGGCCATCCTGCTTGGCTTGGTACATTGCCATGTCGGCATGCCGCAGCAGACTTTCGCCGTCGCTTTCATCCAGCGGGTAGAGCGTCACGCCAACGCTGAGGCGCGAGACGATGTGATGGCCGGGAATCGCCAGCGGCTGCGCAAAGCGGTCGATCAGCTTTTGTGCAAGTTGCGCGGCATCATCGACCGTGCGCAGGCCAGGCGCGAGAATCACGAATTCATCGCCCGCCAGACGCGCGACCGTGTCCGACTCGCGCATCACCAATTTCAGACGCTCCGCCGTCGCCTTCAGAACCAGATCGCCGACCTCGTGACCATAGTGATCGTTGATCTCCTTGAAGCGATCAAGGTCGAGGAACAGCACGCCGAGCAGCCGGCTGCCGCGCTGTTGCGCCAGCCATGCCTGCTGCAAGCGATCCTGCAGCATCACGCGGTTCGGCAGCCCGGTCAGCGCATCGTAGTGCGCCATTTGTTCAAGCTTCGCTTCGCCCGCCAGCCGTTCACTGATGTCGGTGGCGATGGCCATGAACACCGGCGGTACTTCGTCACGCGAAAAGCTCAGACGCACTTCGACCGGATAGCTCCCACCATCGGCGCGGCGATGCCGGCAGCGGTAGACGACACTGTCCTGCCCGCCATCACGCAACCGCTCCAGATACTGACGGAACGCGCTTTCGTCCAGCTCGGCACTGATGTCGAGCGGTGTCATCCGCAACAACGCCTCGCCGTGGAATCCGAGATTGCGCTGCGCGCCGCGATTGGCTTCCAGCAGCACCAGCGTCTGCGCGTCAAAGATGTAAACCTCCTCGGTGGAGGCATCGAGCAAGCGTCCGAGCCGACTGGCCAGGTTTTCGCCGAGCTGCCGCTCGGTGACATCGCGGACGATGACCACGAGTCCCGCCGACTGATCGAAATTCAGGGTCTGGACCCAGAGTTCCACCGGGAACGTCGTCGCGTCACGCCGCCAGCCGACGACCCTGGGCAAGGCTACCTCGCCGCGATCAGCACCTGCGAGGTAGTCCGCGAGTCGCACACCCGGCGCATTGAGGAATGGCACCGGCATCAGTTTGGCGACGGTAAAGCCGTGCAGTTCATCGTCCGTGTAACCGAACATCAGCGTGGCGCGTACATTGGCAAAGCGCACGACGCCGGCCTCGTCGGTCACCAGCACGCCTTCCTCAAGATGGTTGACGATCGCCTGCGCCAGCCGCACTTCCCGCTTCAGCCGGTCAAGCTCGGCATCATGCCGCGTCGCATCACGGCACAGCATCACCACACCATCGATCGCCGCACTACCGTCGCGCAGGAGACAAGCCTGCAATTCGACAGGACGACGGCGGCCATCCCGCGCGCGCAACCACGCGCTCTGCACCGTCAGTTCCGCATCCTTCTGCAAAGCGCGCTCAAGCACGCTCTGCACCGTCGCACCCTGGGCATCGTTCAGATGCACGACCGAGTACGCCATGCGGCCGCGCGCCGCCGCCAGCGGCCATCCGGTCAGCCGCTCGGCCGTGGCATTGAGATAACGCACGCGTCCCTCGCGATCGGCGCTGACAATACCGCAGTCGAGCGCATCCATCGTCGCACCTGCACGCTGCAGGAACAGCAGATCGGAAAGTTCTGTCGGCGATTCCGGCTCGCTCGCCCGATGCTCCGGGTCGGCGCGCGTGCGCCAATCTGTGTGCCGCGTGCTCCTGCGCAGTAGCAGCCCACCGAACAGCACACCGAGGCTCGCGAGCGCCAGCAACAGGATGCCGGTGACTCGCAATTGCGCAACGGCGCGATCCCGCGCCGCTCGCACTGCAGACGGATCCACATTGATCTCGGCGCGGCCCAGCACGCGGCCGTCTGCTGCCCGGACCAAGGTCGACGCCGACGTGCTGTTCAGCGCGTAGAGGAAATTCTCGATCACCCGGCCGGGAGCGCTAGTCCCGAGATCAAGCGCGTCATAGGCGCCGGCATGCGCCAGCAACAGGCCGTCGACATCACGGACGATGACTCGTCGCAATCCCCAGGGCTGCTGCAGCAAGGCATGCGCGGTCGATGCGAGTTCCGGCAAGCGCAACGGCCGCTGCAGCGCGACGGAGAGTTCCGGATCGAGCCGCCCGATGGCGTACTGCACGGCTGCCTGTCGCTGCAGGCTCAGCGCGGTGAAGAAGCTGAAGCCGCCGAGGACCAGCAGCACGACGAGCGATAACAGCAGGCCGATCGCCAATCGCGACCGGGGCCAACGCGTCCCTGCGTCGGTAACGGCCATGACTCAGGCGCGCATCCGTGCCCGAGTTCCGATTCCGTTACTTGCCGCCACCGCCGCCACCACTTTCAACAAAGCTGTCGCGCTTGAAAGTTTCCGGAATCGGATACTTGAAGCTGTTGATGTAGCGCTGATAGACCTGTTCGGCAACCTCACCGGGAACCGGCCGGATATCCGTGACCTGCGCAGCCGGATCGGTTTGCAGTTCCAGCCATGCACGCGTGTCGCCACCCAGCCGCGGCAGCGGATCGGCAGCGGTCGGCGCCTGTGCCGACGCGAACATCGGCGCGGTGGCCAGCAGCGATACGCAGATCATCATGAGCTTCTTCATTTCTTCACTCCTGGACCCGCACGGCGGGCCTGCAAATTCCGGGCTTCGTTCCGCATACGGGCGACCACATCCGGCGTGATGGCGGCTTCATTGATGACGCGCTTCACGCCGGCTTCATCGCCGGTCAACATCAACAGCAGCAATAGATTGTTGCGTGACTTGTCGTCGTTCGGCTCAAGTTCGATCGCCGTCGACAATTCAGGCATCGCTTCGGCATAGCGACCGGCACGCAGCAAAGCGTAGCCGAGATCATTGCGCGCACCAGCGTCGGTCGGGTTACGTCGTGTCGCCTCACGCAGATACTGCACCGAGGCACCGAGATCGCGTCTCGCATAGAGCAGCCCCAGACCGTGGTAGGCATCAGCCGCCAGCT
>DATCXY010000203.1:0-2026 GCA_036570585.1 Solimonas sp.
CGCGCTGCGTGGCTGGCGGTTCGATGGACTCACAGGTTCAGCGCGGCGCCATGTGGATCGAACCGTCGAGGCGGACGACTTCGCCATTGAAATAGCCGTTGCGGCACATCTCCAGCGCCAGCGATGCAAACTCCGGCGGATTGCCGAGCCGCTTCGGGAACGGCACCGAAGCGGCCAGCGCCGCCTTGACGTTCTCAGGCGCGGCATTCATCAACGGCGTTGCGAAAATGCCGGGGAGAATGGTATTGACGCGTACGCCTTCACTGGATAGATCGCGCGCGATCGTCAGCGTCATGCCGGCAATGCCTGCCTTCGATGCGGAGTAGGCCGCCTGACCGATCTGACCATCCTGCGCGGCGACCGAACCGGTGTTGATGATCGCGCCGCGCTCACCATCTTCCAGACCCGGCAGGCTCAACATGCCGGCTGCCGATTTGGCGATGCAGCGGAACGTGCCGACGAGATTGATCTGGATGATCTTGTCGAATGCGTCGAGCGGAAAATGTTTGATCTCGCCGCTGTCTCTGGAACGTGACGCGGTCTTGATCGCATTGCCGATGCCGGCGCAGTTGATGAGGATGCGCTCCTGACCGATCGCGGCGCGGGACTTGGCGAACGCGGCGTCGACGTCTGCGTCCGATGTAACGTTGACCTTGCAGAACACGCCGCCGAGTTCGCGAGCGATCGCTTCGCCTTTTTCTTCGTTCAGATCGAACAGTGCGACCTTCACACCCTGCGCGGCAAGTGCGCGGGCGGTGGCTTCGCCGAGGCCGGAGGCGCCGCCGGTGATGACGGCTGAAACAGTGTTGTCGAGTTTCATGGGTTTTGTTCTCGAATGGAGGATCAGAGGCGTTCGACGATCGTGACGTTGGCAAGGCCGCCGCCTTCGCACATGGTCTGCAGGCCGTAGCGCTTGTTCTGCTTCTTCAACGCATACATCAATGTCGTCATCAGTTTGGTGCCGGTGCCGCCAAGCGGATGGCCAAGCGCGATGGCGCCACCGTTGACGTTGAGACGCGCCGGGTCGGCGCCCGTCGCCTGCAGCCACGCCAGTGGCACCGGCGCGAAGGCTTCATTGACCTCGAACAGATCGATGTCATCGATCTTCATGCCGGCCTTCTTCAGCGCCAGCTGTGTCGCCGGCAGCGGGGCTTCGAGCATGATCACCGGGTCGTGGCCGATCACCGTCATGTGATGAATACGCGCCAGCGGTGTGAGGCCGTGCGCCTTCAGTGCTTTCTCGTTGACGACCATCACCGCCGAAGCGCCGTCACAGATCTGGCTGGCGGTCGCGGCGGTGACGCGGCCGTTCTCGGCCAGCAGCTTGACACTCGCGATCGCTTCGAGCGTCGCATCAAAGCGAATGCCTTCGTCGACGGTATGCACTTCGCCGGCCTGGGCGCCATCGAGGCGTCGCACTTCAAGCGGCATGATCTCGTCGTTGAACGCGCCAGCCTTGGTGGCGGCGATCGCGCGCTGCGTGCTTTCCAGCGCGAACTGATCGAGCTGTGCCTTGGAGAGGCCGTACTTCTTGGCCATCATCTCGGCGCCGATGAACTGGCTGAACTCGATGTCCGGATAACGCTGCTGCATCGCCGGACTCACGTAGTAGCCCATGCCGGCTTTCTGCGCGAGCACCGCGTTCGAGAACATCGGCACGCGTGTCATGCTTTCGACGCCGCCAGCGATCACGACGTCCATCGCGCCCGACATCACCGCCTGCGCGGCAAAGTGCAGGGCTTGTTGCGACGAACCACATTGACGATCGACCGTCGTACCGGGCGTGGATTCGGGCAGGCGAGATGCGAGTACGCCATTACGTCCCACGTTCACCGCCTGCTCGCCAACCTGGCCGACGCAACCGGCGATGACGTCTTCGACGGCGACCGGATCAATGCCACTGCGGTCGAGCACACCATTGATGACCTGACCGAGCAGGTCGGCGGGATGCCAGCCGGACAGGCGGCCGTTCTTGCGGCCGCCGGCGTTGCGGGTGGCGGCGACGATATAGGCTTCAGACATGAGA
>DATCXY010000204.1:0-3771 GCA_036570585.1 Solimonas sp.
TGGACTCGCTGCGCAGTGGCGATTTCCAGCTCGATGGCGATGGTTTTCACCGCATGCAGCGCAACGGGCTCAAGGTGCGGCGCTGGATGAATCCGATGGTATCGGCGCGTCCGTCGATCGAGGCGGAGAACGCCCTGGTGATGGCGTTGCCGGAGCCGTATCGATCCGCGTGCGAGAACGATTTGGCTGCGATGCGAGGCCGTTTGTCGGTACCGCGCGGCGAGGCTGGCGAGTTGCGAATAGATGCCGTTGGCGATTTCACGCGCTCCTGCGGTGAGACGCTGGTCGGTTTGTCCGAGATCCTTGCCGATCAATCCATTGATGGGCGTGATCGCCCGGCGACGCTGTTGTTGGTGCGCCGCTCGCTGGGGCAGGTGCAGGCCGAAGTTGCGGCGCTGCAGTTGCATGTCGATGAGGCGCTCGCGCAGCAAGGGACGCAGCAGTTCCACGCGGAACGGCTCAAGACATGAGCTGCGCGGGACCTCACAACGACGCCTTTGCGGTCGCCAGCGCGGTCATGCAGCGCTTGCACGCAGGCGAGACGGTGACCGCGCGCTGGCTGGCGTCGCGCTTCGGGGTTTCTCGGGCCACATCCAAGCGATACATGGAGCGGATCGAGGTGGCAATGCCGGTCGTGCGGGTGCGGGTGCTGGGCAGCAGTTCGCGCGAGCGCGCGCTGGCGTTGGCGACGTAGTAGCAACGGCCCTCCGGCGCCGTGATGGTTCAGAGGGGCGAAATCGGCCCCGCCGGGTACAGAGGCGCGCACCGACGCGCGGGCCACACGAAAGCCCGAATCACGGTACTCGCACGCGGCTGCAATGCCGGTCGATGCGGGCGGCGGGGCTGATTCTGGTAGCCGGGGGCGTTCGGGTTTGCCGAGCGCAGTCCAGAGCCTGCGAAAGCAGGGGTGGGCCTTCTTTATCCCATGGGGGGTAGGGGGGGCGTTGGTGGGCAGGGGCAGTAACTAGCCTCTCTGTAAACGAGGGAAACGAGGGCCGCGCACAAATTTCCGCTGCGCGGCCGGGAGAGATCGATGCGCAGGAAATATCCGCCGGATTTCGAGGCGTTCTTCAAGGCCTATCCGACTGGCGATGCGAAGGCAGCGGCGTTCGTCGCGTGGCAAAAGGCGGAAGGCATACGGCCACCGCTCGCGGAGCTGATAGCCGCCATCGAGCAGCGGCACAGACACCACCAATGGCTTGAGGCCAATCGCAAGTTCGCTCCGTCGTGGCCGTATGCGGCGACATGGCTCAACGGCGCGCGCTGGGAAGATCGCTGCGAGGTGCCGACCCAGCGTGTTCAGCCGGCGCCAGCGGAAGCGCCCAGCGATGAGCAGCTGCAGCGCGCTCGCATGAACGAGCTGGCGCATACGGCGTGGCTGCGCATTCGTGCCGCAGTGCTGAGCGCCGAAGCGCGGCCGATGTTCGGCTGGGGCCACGCTGCTGCCGATGACGCGCTCGCGCGCATGGGTGGCCTCGATGCCATCGCCGCCAATCGATCACACCTGCCACGCATGCAAGGGGAGTTCATCGCGACGATGGTCAAGCTCATGACGACGAAGCACGACGACGCAACCGGCAAGGTGGTTGAGCTGCGGAGGGTCGGCCAATGACGGCAGCGAAGGCGACAACGGTGTTGTTGAGTGAAGCGGAGATAGATCGGTTGGAGCTTCGGCTGCAGAATTGGGTGAAGTGGAGCAAGGCAAATTCTGCAGGCGTGAAGCGGTGCGGAAGTGCTGAAGGGAGATATCTCGCAGTCAGCGTCGACGACGAGGGGTTCGCCTCGAAGGTCGAACTGGAGTCAATCGATCACATCGATGGCGAGTTGGTCGACCAGGCGGTCATCGCGCTGCCAACCACCGCCGACCGTGCGTATCTGTTCATGCACTATCTGAAAGGGCGCTCTGAAAAATACATCGCCACGCGCATGCGTTTGACTGTGGATCAGATGGGCGACCGGCACGTGCAGACGCTGATGCAACTGGCGCCACTTCTGGCTGCTATCGAGCGGCCGCATCTGATTGCGCGAGGTCGCCGAATCTGGGCAGGTCTTGACGTTCGCAAATTAAGCGGGCATAAATGCGGCACAATTTGAACGCGCTCAGTCGCCTGGCTCCCGGAATGGGAGCCAAGTCGCGAGCAACGAAAGCCCCGCCATCGTGTGGGGCTTTCTGCGTTGAGGGGTGCGAAGCATGGCCGGGCTGATCACGCAGCGGGTCGAGAACAATCTCGGACCGTACCTCAACGTCATCGCACCGCAGGACATGAAGGTCGCGACGATGATCGGCGTGACCAACGTGTCGAAGGCTGTGCAAGACAGTCTCACTGCCGAGATTGGCCGTGTGTTCGATCGGCCGAATGCGTTCACGCAGCGTGCGATCAAGCGCAAGCCAGTGCGTCAGGGTCGGCTGTTCGCGATGGAAGTATTCGTGCAGGACTACGCGGGCAAGGGCACTGCGCCGGAGAAGTATCTCGCTGCCGAGATCTACGGTGGCACGCGTGGCGCCAAGCGCAGCGAGCGAGCGCTGCAGATGACCGGTGCGATGGCCGCTGGTCTATATGCCGTGCCGGGTAGCGGTGCGCAGCGTGATGCCTACGGCAACATGCCGGCCAGCGAGGTGCGGCAGGTGTTGAGCTATCTCGGCTCCGCGCAGCTCACGGCTGGCTACGCAGGCAACATGAGCGATCGGAAGAGGCGCTCGCTCAAGCGAGGCAGCAAGAAGAAGGGCACGCGCGGTTTCGAATTGTTCGTGTCCAGCGGACCGGGCACGAAGCGCAATGGCAAGCCGCAACACCTCGCTGCTGGTGTGTGGAAGCGCTCGTCGTTCGGTGCATGGGGCAATGCGGTCAAGCCGGTGCTGCTGTTCGTGCGGGCGCCGGCATATCACATTCGGTTTCGATTCGAGGCCGTCGTGAACGAGACGCTCGCACGCGAATGGCCGGGCGCTCTCGCAGCCGGCGTGCGCACTGCGCTGGCCAGCTCGAAGAGCCAGACCAGGCGCTGATTCCAGCGGGTCCTTCCGGGCCGGTTTACATGGGGTAATTCGAACCCCATGTTTTTTCTAGCGGGTGAGATTTTGGAAGGTTGACCTGATGGTTGACTGTAGGGGGTATTGAGTTCAGGTGATCGGTGGGCTGAGGTGATGAGCATGGCGGAAGCGACGATGACGGTAGAGCCAGAACTCATGACCCAATCGGCATACGCAATGCTTCGCGGGATCTCGAAGCAGGCGATCAACAAGCACGTGCAGAGCGGCTTGATCGTGCTCGAGAGCGGCAAGGTGAATCGCAGCCAGGCTGATGCGGCGATGGCGCAACTGGATCCGGGCCGCTCGAAAGCTGCCGCGAATCTGGACGCGGACGATCACGCACCATTCGAGCCGCCGCCAGTGACCGAGCCCGGGAAGGTGCGGCAGCTGTCGGCATTCCAGGATGCTCGCGCTGCACGCGAGGTCGCGGAAGCGAAGCGCGCGGAGTTCGAGCTCGACAAGTTGATCGGCACTGTCGTCGACCGCGCTGGCGTGAAGCGCGCCGGCGTCAATTGCGGGCGCGCCCTGCGCGATTCGCTGATGGGTTCGGCGGTGCGCATCGGCCCCGGCCTGGTCGGGATCACGGAGCCGGGCGAGATGGTGCGGCGGCTCGAGGGCGAGTAGAGCAGGTTGTAGTCGATGGCGCGCAGCTGGCGGTGCAGCTGGTAATCTTGCGGGGCAAAGGTGACCGGCGCCAGGATGACGTAGCGCTCCAGGTGGCGGGCGGGCTCTATGCGGATGTG
>DATCXY010000205.1:0-9881 GCA_036570585.1 Solimonas sp.
CGCCGGTCTTCGCCGCCGCCGTCGTTGCCGTCGTTGTCGACGGGGCTGCGATTGCGACGGCGGCTGGCTTCGGTACGCTCTCGCCACTGTCGCGCGTCAGCCACCAGGCGGCGCCGCCACCGATCACGCAGACACCAATCAGCGCCCCCGCCAGCGTGTACTCGGCTGATCGGACCGATTTGCCTTCGTTGTCGCTTGCGTCTGCGCCTGAAGCGGGTGGCTGATTTCCGAACGATTTCATATGCTCAGTTCGCCCGTTGCAGCAGAATGCCGCAATCCTGTTTCACGCTTCATGTCAGTCTCCCCCCGCCCATGACTCGAGTGAACCTTAGCTGGCTACGCCATTGATGAAAAGCGCTGCCGGTATGGCCTGACTCCATCAACAGTGTTGTTGTACTTGTATTGGCTATCCCCGGTATCATGTCATCGCGTCGGTGAAATGGCGCAAACGCATGAAAGGTACGAAAATCATAGCGCGGGTGGGGTTTCGCACCAACAAGAACAGGTCTGCGACGACGGGCCCGAAAGCGACGAGGGAGGGGGGAGATGACGCTACGTAGCGCAGTCGTATTTGCGGCTATTGTGCTGGCGCTGGGGGTGCTGGGGTTCTTGCTTCGTGCAACCTTGAGTGCGGACGCCGGTGTCGGCGTGCATCAGTTGCGTCTCAACCAGTTGACGACCGTGGCCAGCGAACAGGCGGCCCTGCGTGCCGCCGTACTGGCGTCGCAGGTCGCGCCCGGCATCGATTCCGAACGACTCGTCGGATATGCCAAACAGCTGAGTGCGGCGCGTGCCGGTCTCGCCAAAGGCGACGGGGCGCTGACGCGAATGTCGCCGACCATCGACGACGCGTTGCGGGTTTACTTCGCGCAGTCACAGACGCAGATCGAAAAGCTCAACGAATACCTCAGGGGCCTGACGCAATTCACGCGTGCAGAGCAGGTATTCGACCAGGCTGGCGCTGCCGCCGTCCAGCGGCGGGCGATGACCGCATCTGCATTCACGATACTGCAGAAGCAGGTTCGCGATTACTACGCCGCTCCGTCGGGAACGGCTGCCAAGGAACTGACCCGTTCGCTTGCACGTATTGATACCGATGCGCGTGAACTGTCAGCCGATGACCGGCGCAAGGCCTTGCAAGACCTGGGGGCGGCGGCCATTGCTGCGCTGACAAGCCACGATGCGCTGGCGCCGCAATCGGCGGCGCTGCTCGCGGTGCCGGTCGCGGGGTCGCTGCAGACGCTGCAATCCGCTTATGCCGCGCATTACCAGATACTGCTCGCACGCAGCGAGCGGTCGCGGCTGGCACTGGTGATCTACACCGTCGCACTGCTGTTCGCGTTCGGGCTGGTCGGCCTGCGACTGCGCCAAGGCTATGGTGAACTGGATCGCGTCAACGCCGAGTTGCAGAAGGCCAATGTCGGGCTGGAAAAGGAAGTCGAATTGCGCACCGGTGATCTGCGCAAGGCGCTCGAAGATCTGCAGATGCAGCAGGCGCAGCTGATCCAGTCGGAGAAAATGGCATCGCTCGGGCAGATGGTCGCGGGCGTCGCGCATGAGATCAACACGCCGCTTGGCTACGCCCGCAGCAATCTCGGCGTGGTGCGCGAGTCGCTGCCGATGCTGGCCGATGCGCTGCGCACTTACGACGAAACGATCAGCGTCCTGCGAGCTCCCGACACCCGAAATGTGGCGGAGCGCGAAGCGGCGCTGCAAGCCTTCGACCAGCAGCGTGAGGCCTGGAATCCGGAGGAAGGTGTGACCGAATTCGGTGCATTGCTCGATGATTCCGAGCACGGCTTCGACCAGATCTCGGAACTGGTGATGGCACTCAAGGATTTCAGTCGCGTCGATCGTTCGCGGACCGAGCTGTTCAACGTCAATGAAGGCGTCGAGACCGCGCTGAAGATCTGCCAGAACCAGTTCAAGGGCCGACTTGAGGTCGAGAAGGATTTCGCCGAAGTCGATTCGATTCTGTGCGCGCCTTCACAGCTCAATCAGGTGTTCGTCAACATCCTCAACAATGCCGGACAGGCGATCGAGGGCGCCGGCACGATCACGCTGCGTACGCGCCAGCGCGATGACCTCGTCGAAGTCGCGATTCGTGATGACGGTTGCGGCATGGACGAGGCGACGCTGCAGCATGTGTTCGAACCGTTCTTCACGACCAAGCCGATCGGACAGGGTACGGGTCTGGGAATGTCGATCGTGTTCCGCATCGTCGAGGACCATGGTGGGCGGATCGAAATCGACTCGAAGCCGGGTAAAGGTACGGAGTTCCGCATTCTGTTGCCGCGCAACAGCGGCAGCGCCGAGACCGCTGCGGCGGAGACGGAGGCCGCTTGATGGCTAGCGATATGTCGGTGACGCGCCCGTGCGTGCTTTGCGTCGATGATGAGCCGCGCATCCTGTTCGCGCTTAAAGCTTTGCTGCGCAGCCAGTACGAAGTGCTGACCGCCAACGATGGCGAGAGCGCGCTCGGGATCATGCGCAGCCGGCCGATCAACGTGCTGATCAGCGATCAGCGCATGCCGAACATGACCGGCGTTGAGGTCCTGCGCCAAGCCAAGGAAATCCAGCCGCAGGCGATTCGCCTGCTATTGACCGGATATTCCGATCTCAATGCGATCATCGCCTCGATCAATGAAGGTGAAATCTTCCGCTTCATCAACAAGCCGTGGATCAACGCGGAACTGCGTGCGATCGTCGCGCAGGCGGTCAGTGCCGCCGGCATCGAGCAGCTGTTGCCGACCGATCTGGCGAATTCGGCGATCGATGATCGGCAGGCCGATGGCGCACCGCGTCCGGCTGACGCACGGCCGCACGCCATTCCGGTGCCACCTTCCGGTGCCGGCGTGCTGCTGCTCGATCACAATGCCCAGGAGCGCGACGAACTGCTGACGGCGCTCGGCCGCGATTGGCCGGTGCACACCGCGTCGACGTTCGAAGAATGCGTGGCGTTGCTGGAGGCGAATCACGTCGGCGTGCTGGTGACCGAGATGATGATCGGCTCCGACAGTGTGACCTCGCTGCTGGGTGCCTTGCGCCAGCATCAGCCGACGCTGGTCGCCATCGTGATCACCGCCTCCGCGGACGCCGGGCAAGCGATGCAACTGATCAACCACGGGCAGATTTATCGACTGCTGCAGAAGCCGCTGAAACAGGGAGTGGCGCGTGGTACGGTCGCTGTTGCGATGCGACGCTACGATGTGCTGTCGCAGCGACCGGAACAGGTGCAGCGCCTCGCCGCCGCACCGCCGCCGGCGCCGGAGGTGGCGGTCCTCGAAAAGCGGGGGCTGCTCGCGCGTATCCGTCAACTGGTGCTGCGATGAGCGCGGGATAACGGTTGGTGGGGCTTGGCGACTCGTGGCAGCATCGGAACGAGTCGGCGCAGCATCGGTCAAAACCGGGACAGTGCCGCTTGCGGCAAGATCTGCGCTGCAGATGCATCCCCCACAATCGGCGGGCTGCGCCACGATCCGCTCGGCGACATCATCATGCAAGTGGCAGCAAAACAACGGAATAAAAGGAGTTTCCCCCATGCAGTTACGCAGGATCAGCTTCACGGTCGCCGCCACTCTCTTGCTGGCGGCGCAAGCGCCGGCGATGGCCGCGGACAGCGGCAAGAAAATGCTTCGCCCCGAAGTCGGCAAGCCGCTGCAGGCGGCGCAGACTGCTTTGCAGGCCAAAAATTACGCTTAGGCCAAGACCGACATTGCCGCCGCTGAAGCCATCGACAAGCTCACGCCATATGAGCGCTACATCATCGAGCGCCTCAAGGCGTCCGCGGCGATCGGCAGTGGCGACTACAAGAGCGCGCTCGCGTCATATGAGAAGGTGATGGCTTCACCCGAACTGCCGGCCGAAGAAAAAGTCGGGGTCCTCGATTCATATGCGAAGCTGGCGTACAGCGCGAAGGATTACAGCCGTGCCGCGACTGCGATCGAACAGTACAAGGCAGCGGGCGGCGACAATGCGCAGACGCTGTCGCTGTATGCGCAATCACTGTATCTCGCCGGTCGCTACAAGGAGGCCGGCGCCGAACTCGGCCGTGAGATTGCTGCCGTCGAACAGGCAGGCCAGAAACCGAGCAGTATCCAGCTGCAGCTGCTGGCCAGCAGTGCGATCAAACAGAACGACATGAGTGCGTATGTCACCGCGCTGGAAAAGGTCGTGACCTATGAGCCCAAGCCGGAGTACTGGCTCGATCTCACCTTGCGCACGATCGGCAAGCCGGGCTACTCCAATCGTTTCGATCTCGATACTTATCGGCTGCGCAAGGCGACCGGTACGCTGGACAAGGGCAGCGACTACGCCGATGCCACCCAGCTCGCGCTGCAGGCCGGTTTCCCGAACGAAGCCAAATCATTCCTTGACGAGGGATATGCCAGGAACTTGCTCGGGGCAGGCGCCAATGCGGCGCGCGACAAGCGTCTGAAAGCGCTGGTCGACAAGAAGATCACCGAAGACAAGGCGACACTGGCCGTCGGCGAGAAGGCAGCGCAAAAGCAGGCGAACGGCGATGCACTGGTCGCGACCGGCTTCAACCTCGTGACCTATGGTCAGACCGATCACGGTCTGAAGCTGATGCAGGACGGTATCGCGAAGGGCGGTCTCAAGAAGCCCGATGACGCGCTGCTGCATGTGGCCTACGCACAAATCCTCGCCGGCCAGAAAGCCGCGGCATTGAAAACGCTGGCCACCGTCAAAGGCAGCGATGGCGCCAGGGATTTGGCGCATTTGTGGGCGCTTGAGTTGCGAACGTCCCAGGGTGGCTGAACGGCAACGCGCGAAAAAGACCGGCCGCAGATTGCGGCCGGTCTTTTCTTGGGTCCGGAAATGGCTCAGCGCAGGTAGCGGCGACGCGTTCCTTCCGACTGCCGGAGCTCGCTGCGCGCCTTGAGCAGGTCCTGGCGTGACAGGATGCCGACGACGCGTCGGCTGCCGGGTTCGATGATCGGGATGCGGCCAATGCCGACGTCGACGATCAGGTCCGCGATTTCGCCACTGGGCGTATCCGGATGCGCAAACGGCATTGATGCATCGGAGACGTGCTCGGCGAGCGTGGTTTCAGACAATGCGCCATTGATCTTCCAGGCGAGCGCATCGCCGCGCGAGACCATGCCGACCAGTGCGCCGTCGGCATCGACGACCGGGACGCTGCGATGCCGTGCCGTCTCCTGGAAATAACGGACGGTCTCCGCGATCGTCATTGTGTTCGGCAAGGTTTCTGGCGACGGCGTCATCAGCTGCGCGGCCTGCAGAAAATTGAGTGGATCGACGGTGTATTCCTGCAGGATGTGACGACCGCGACGCGCGATCTTTTCGGTCAGGATCGAGCGCCGCATGATCAGCACGCTGACCGCGTAAGCAGCGGCAGATGCCGCCAGCGCGCTTGTCAACGCATCGAAGTGGCCGGTCAGTTCGACCGCGAACAGCGCGCCCGTCATCGGTGCGCGCATCGCGCCGCTCATGATGCCGACCATGCCGATCATTGCCCAATATCCAGGGCCGCCCGGCAAAACGTGTCCGATCAGCGCGCCGAGCGCACCGCCGATAATCAGGATCGGCGCCAGGATTCCGCCAGATGTACCGGAGCTCAGTGCCGTCAGCCAGACCACCGCCTTCACCACCAGCAGCAGGATCAGCGCCTGCGTGACGATGGTGCCGTCGAGCAGGGCCTGAATGCTCGAATAGCCGGCGCCGAGAACGCGCGGATCAATCACGCCGCCGATGCCGACGATGATCGCGCCGATGGCGGGCCACCACATCCAGTGCACCGGCAAGCGATGGAACAGATCCTCGAGGCGGTACAGCGCGGCCGACAGCAGCGTTGCCTGCAGGCCGAACAGGACGCCGACGGCTGCGGCCATGAACGGTGGCCACCAGCCTTCCAGCGCAACGCCGGCGAATGGAAACATCGGCCCGATCCCGATCAGCAACGGTCGCCACGCGCTGGCGACCAACACGCTGACCACGACGGGGACGAAGCTGCGCGGTTTCCATTCGAACAGCAGCACTTCGATCGCAAGCAGGATCGCCGCCAGCGGCGTACCGAAAATCGCCGTCATACCCGCCGCGGCACCCGCCACCAGCAGGGTCTTGCGCTCGGCAGCACTAAGCCGGAAGCATTGCGCAAACAGCGAGCCAAGGGCGCCGCCGGTCATGATGATCGGACCTTCCGCGCCGAACGGTCCGCCGCTGCCGATCGAGATCGCGGACGACAGCGGCTTGAGGATCGCCACTTTCAGCGACAGCCGGCTCTCGCCAAACAGAATCGTTTCGATTGCCTCGGGAATGCCGTGACCGCGAATTTTCTCGGAACCGTAACGCGCCATCAGTCCGACCAGCAGGGCGCCTGCAACCGGCACGGCGATGATGCCGATGCCGAGCGCGGTGTCGGCAATGTTCGCGTGCTCGGCGGAGATCCGGCCAAACCAGAACAGATTGGTGGCCAGCGCAATCAGCCGCAGCAATGCCCACGCGCCGAACGCGCCCGCGCTGCCCACTACAATTGCCATGACGGCCAGCAGCAGCATGCGGCGATCGGCACTGTGGTCGCGCAGCTGGGGAGGGTCTTTGCGTGTGGTGGACATGGGCGTAACGAATGAGGGGGCCAGTCAGCCCACCATTATATCGTGGCGCGATATTAAAAATGATTGATCCGGCAGCGATCTGGAATCTGATGAAACCGAGTGAAGCTCTGAGCGATGGCGACTACCGGACGCTGGCCGACTTCCGCCATGCGATCCGCCGTTTTCTGGCATTCAGCGAAGACGAAGCCGCTGCGCACGGCATGACGCCGCAGCAGCACCAGGCGCTGCTGATCATCCGCGCCGCCGGCAACGATGGCGCGACGGTGGGTCTGATCGCCGAGCGTCTGATTCTCAAACCGCACAGCGCGACCGGCCTGGTTGGTCGTCTTGAGGCTTTGGGGCTGCTGAAGCGTCTGGAATCGGCGCAGGATCGACGCCGCGCCATCCTGAAGCTGACGCCGCGCGCGCGCCGCCAGCTGGCTGCGCTGACTGCGATCCATCGTCAGGAACTGAAGCGGCTGCGGCCGGTGCTCGGCACGATCATGGCGCAGCTCGACCAAGCGCTGCGCTGATTCAGGCCCCTGGTCCGTCGCCGGCCAACTGTGTGTCGACGATCTCGATGTTGTATTGATGCGAGGCCAGCATTTCGCGCAACTCGGCACTCAGGGTTTCGTCGCCGATCTTTGGCAGGAATTCCTGCAGGCGCTTGACCACCCACCATTGGCCGCGATTGAGAAACGCCAGTCGTGCGGCGATATTCTCGATCGCCATCGCCTTGTCATGGAACGCGCCAGTGGCGCGTGATGGTGTGCCGTGCAGACGATGGATTGCGTGCGTCAGCACTCCGCACCAGCGGGCCTCGTCGCGCTGGATATCGCGACTCAGCGTTCGCGTCTGTTGGTCGCTGCATTGCGCGGCGGTACGCATCGCGACACGCGCGCCGGCGCGCTCGGCTTCGAGCAGCAGGTTGAGAAATTCGATGCACGCTGACTGACTGGCATAGCCGAGATACTGATCGTCGAGTTCGTGCAGGAAACATGGCGGCGATGCGGGGGCAATCGCCGGTGAGACCGGCTCGGCGCCACTGTCGAGCAGTACTTCGGCCTGCGCGGCAATGCGCCTGACCAAGTCGCTTGCACTGACGATGGCCTCGATCTTGCCCACGCCCTGGCCGGCGTACAGCGCCATCGCTTCGAAATCGCCGCTCATCGAACGCAGCGGCGAATCGGTACTGAACAGGTAGATCGGCCGTCCTTCCTCGTCGCCGATCACGCGCGTGGCGCCGAACGGATCGCCTTGCGCACCGCTCGTGACGCTATTGGCGAGCACGCGCACCTTGGCATCGCGCGGCCAGTTGATGTGAAACGCATCGGTGAGCCGTGTGTCATCGGCGCCGGCATCGATCAGACGCTGCTTGTGATACGGATGCGCGAACGATTCCTCGGTGGCGATGAAGGCGGTGCCGAGTACCGCGCCCTGTGCGCCAAGCGCCATGATCGATGCCACATCGCTGCCGTCGCTGATGCCGCCGGCCGCGAGCACCGGCAATTCGACCGCCGCAACGATCTCCGGCACCAGTTCGGTCAGCGCGCGATCACCCTTGACGTGACCGCCGGCCTCGACGCCTTGTGCGATCAGCGCCTGTGCGCCGGCGGCCTGTGCTGCGATCGCTTCGGCGACCGAGCCGACCTGGCAGACCACATCAATGCCGGCGCTGCGCAGACGCTCGATCAGCGCGCGCGGCGCACTCCAGAACAGTGCGATGACCGGTACCCGCAGCGCGATGCACGCGTCGATCTGCGCTTCAAGCAATTGAGGTGGTGTGGACGCCGGAATCAGATTGACGCCGAAGCGACGATCGCTGTGTGCACGGATGCGCTCGATCTCCGCGCGGATCAGCGCCACCGGTTCGCGCACCATGCCGAGAAAGCCAAAGCCGCCGCCGCGCGTGACCGCCAGTACCAGCTCTGCGCGTGCCACACCGCCCATGCCGGCGAGCACGAGTGGATAGCGGCAGGCGAGCAGGTCGCAGATGGGTCGGTACAGGCGTTCCATGGGGTCTCTCTGTCAGGTTGGCGCGATGGCGCGGGTGCAAGTTTTCGTTGCGCGGCCGCCCGAGGCGCGCAACAGATTAATCCGATTGACGTCGAACCGCGCCGCCAACTGGCGTGGGCGATCGACTCGGCCCAGTGCTCCGCTCTCCTCTTCTCGCGTCGGCGGCATCAGCGCGCGACAAGGAAATGTAACTCCAGGCTGATCGCGATCCCGCGAAAGCTGCTACCGTCGGTGCCATGGCGCTCCTGCTCGATCCTGAGCCGGGGCGGATGGCGGGGGGCCGCCGATCAGCGGTGTGGGCGGGGAGGCGGGGCGCGCAGGGCCCCGTATGGAATGATGCAGAGCTTCGGCTACACTTCAGGCCGGAATCATTTTTCGCGACCGATGGGCGCGGGCGGCACATCCTTTTGAACATGGCAATCAACGCCCAGGACAGTGTGGCGATGTCTGCGACCGGCGCGCAGGCTGATGATCGCAACCCCATCGTCCAGGCTCTCCACGAAATGGCGGTCACCGTGCTCGGCGAACAGCTGCGCACGATGTTCGAAAAGGCCGACGACATCCTGTTCGATTCGGCGGAGAAGGCACAGTCCAGCGACGAGCAGCGCCTCTATCTCGATACGATGCGTATCGTGCGCGTGCAGCGTGCAACGATCATCAAGGCGTTTCAGGATTCGCTGGAAAATGCGCTGTCGCAAATGAGCGGCGATGCCGTCCGGCCTGATCTGCGTGACGACATCACCGACATGTCGCTGTGGTCGCTGCAGGATGGCGATCAGCTCGAAGAGCGGATCGCGGTCTCCAACATGGAGACCAAGGCCACATCACTGCATTCAAGCGAGTTGGTCGAATTGCAGCGGCGCCTCGCGCGCCTCGCTGATCTGAGCGGCGGCGGATTCTCGCCGGAGGCAATGTCGCCGGCGCGCATCATCCGCGCGTTCCAGGATTCGGTGCACGATCTGCAAGTCGATTTTCCGATCAAACTGGTGATCTACAAGCTGTTTGATCGCGTGGTCGTCGGCCGCATGTCCGAAGTGTTCAGCGGCGCCAATCACCTGCTCGCCGGGCATGGTGTCGAGCCCAAGGAAAGCGCGACGGCACCCAAGCGCAATCCAGCGGCCGCGGCATTCGCCGGTTCGGATGCGACCCATCCCATGTCGCCTGCGCCGGCTTGGGCCAGTGGCGTCAATGCCGGACGGTTCTCGCAATTCATGGGGGGACCGCCGGCATCATGGCCGCAGGGCGGGGGCGGTGCCGCATCGCTCGGCGCCGCGACCTCAGCCGGCATCA
>DATCXY010000206.1:0-3551 GCA_036570585.1 Solimonas sp.
CCCTTGTAGCGGTAATCAAAATCACCGTCGGCACTGCAAAAACGGGCGCGGGTCAGGATATTGACGATGCAACGCAAGCGTTCCGGACCGCGCAGCGCGTCGGACCAGCGGTTCGGATCGTTGCCGTACATCTGGCTGACAAGGCACCTGAAACGAGAGGGATCGCGCATCTCGCGTTCGACTTCGCTTGCCAGTTGCAAGGTCTGTCGCTGTGTCCATTGCGGTGCCAATCCGGCGTGGATCAGCAGCACCGGATGACGCGGGTCGCGCCAGGCGAGACGTTGCTGGCGCAACCATTGCAGCAGGCGATCGGCATCGGGTGCATCGAGAACCTGATCGAGCCGGTCGTCCGGCTTGCCCCGCTCGCCGCGCTCGGCCAGGGCCAGCAGGTGAAGGTCGTGATTGCCGAGCACACTGACCGCGCTGTGGCCGAGGGCGGAGACAAAACGCAGCGTCTCCAGCGAATCCGGCCCGCGCGCAACCAGATCGCCGGCGAACAGCAGGCGATCGTGATCGCGCTTGAAGCAAACTTTGCGAAGCAGCGCTTCCAGCCCTGCGAAACAGCCTTGGAGATCGCCGATAACGTAAGTGGCCATGGCGACATTGTTCCACAGGTGTACCGGAATCCGGCGGATTCGTCGGTGCAACGCGTGTAGTCCGGATGGAATGAAATACGGGACGGTTGCCCCGCTTCCGGATGCAGTCGGGGCTCAAAGGCAGGCGTATCGAGTAGCCCGTTCGTCCCGAGTGTTTCGCGCAGCGAAATGTATCGAGTGACCGCGCAGCTTGATCAGGCAGCGTAGACCCTTCGATACACCGGCTGCGCCGGCACTCAGGGCGAACGGCCACAACGTTCATGGCAACGCTGCGGCTTTACGTTCGTCGGTGGCGGTGGCGATGTTTGAAGGATTCCAGACTTCAGCGAAGCGGCTCACATCTGTAGGAAAATCCGAAGCCGAGGTCGGCGTTTCGCTGGCGCATGGCGGCGTATATCGGCAGTTTCCTGACGGACTCGACCCCGACGCAGACGGGCGGGGCATCAGCAGCGATGGCCGGTGCCGGACCGATAAACGGTAGGGATCAACGCCTTGGCCAGCTTTGACGGTAATCGACCCGCGCACCCATAGTACATCCACGGTCAGGGTGACCGGACGGACCCGCCGGAGTGGCCGGCTCCGACAGTTTCAAGTGTGGAACCACATTTTCAGGAGTGATGCCATGTTGAACAAAGTGATGAATTTCCTGCGCGATGAAGAGGGGGCGACAGCCATCGAGTACGGCCTGATCGTGGGTCTGATCGCGGCAGTACTCGTGGCGATCCTGCTTGCGATCGGCGGCGCTGATGACAACTCCGGCCTGCGGAAGCTATTCACTAAGGTCTCCACTGCGGTCACCTCGGCGGGCACCTGATAGCGACTCTGCCTGGATACAGATATCGCGCGCTGACGGGGGGCAGATTGTTTATCTGCCCCTCACATGCGAGGGATAGGGGCCGTATGTTGGCAATGAGAACAGCCCACGATGATCGTCAGTGCGTTACTCGTCGCTTGGGCCGGATTCATTGCATGGCATGACCAGCGTCGGCGCAAGGTGCCAAATGCGGCGCTGATTCTGGTTCTGGTTCCGGCCGTTCTGGCATTGTGTTTCGAGCGACACGGCCTGCTGAACGCGAGTGTCTGGAGCAGTTTGGGTGGGATGACGTTGAGCTTTGCGTTGACTTTCCCGGGCTATGCGTTGAGGCGCTTTGGTGCTGGCGACGTGAAGTTCGCGACGGTACTGGGCCTTTTGCTCGGGACCGCGCGCGGCATCGAATTCATGCTTGGTGCGTCGCTGCTGATGGGAGCTGTCGCACTTGCGCTATCGATGACCAAGTTGCCGAAGGAAATGAAATTTCCGGCGGCACCGATGCTCGCTGCGGCGTTTGTCGTCGAAATGTTGATTGGCCCTTTGATGCTGGCATGACGAAAGGTCTGGCGATGAAACCGATGCGCGGTTACAGGAGAAAAGACGGACAGGGTGGCGCGACAGCCATCGAGTTTGCTTTCGTGTTCCCGCTGCTGCTGTTTCTTGTTTACGCGATCTTCGTTTACAGCTATCTGTTCGTGGTGCGTGAATCAATCGAATTTGCCGCGCACAAGGGGATTGAAGCTGCAGTCGCTGTTGATCCGGGTGCCGCCGACGCCGGTACCGTGCGACAGACGCAGGCCATTGCCGCTGCCAATTGCGCCTTGAAGTGGTTGACCGGTGTCTGCACTGCGAGCATTGCTGCCAGCAGCCGAGTGGTCCCGGAGTACATTGCATGCAATGGGACGGGGACCGAGGCCTGCCCGGACGGTTATGGCAAAGTCAGTGTCACTTACAACGTATTGAATGGTGGTGCGTGGGTGTTCCCGAAACTGATTGGGCTGCCCGGGATTGGCACCATTCCACCAATGCCGGAAGCGATGGTCGCGACGGCGATCGCACAGGTTGACTGAATAATTTTGCGAGCCACCGGAAGGTGGCCGTATGTTTCAAGGCGTTCGGTGACGAGCACCGCGCTGCTTGGGAAAGGGGACAGATATGAGCAGCACCGCTTTGAAGATTTTCGCCGCCGTGTCGGTGCTGGCGGCGATCATATTGGCCGCGGTCGGTTACCGGATGAGTCGCGAATACGCGCAGAAATCCGAGACGGCGCAGCAGCAGGTCAAGCAGAAGGAAGCCGAGCAGACGCTGGCGGTGGTCGCGGTCAAGCCGCTTGCGGCGTACCAGCCGATCGCCCGCGATGCGGTCGCGCTGGTGCCGGTGTCGGTCAAGCCGACCGATCCGTTCACGACTCTGGATGAAGTGGTCGGCAAGCAGCCGTTGATCGACGTCGATGCCGGTGCGCCGGTGACGCGCCGTTATTTCCGCGAAGGCAATCTGCTGGCGCGTGCGATCCCGGCCGGTTATCAGGCGATATCGATTTCCGTCACCGATGTGCTTGCGGTCGGCGGGTTCCTGCGGCCCGGTGACATCGTCGACATCCTCATTTATCTGCACGGCGCCGAAGGCATCGACAAGCCGCAGGCGCGCGTGCTGCTCGAAAACGTGCGGGTGCTCGCGTATCTGGAACAGGTGGTCGATCGTCCGCAGGGTGTCGACGACAAGGATGACAAGCGTCAGCAGCGACAGACGCAGCGCACTGCAGTGCTGGCGATCGCTGACAAGGACACGACCAAGCTGATGCTCGGCGCCAGCCTTGGTGATCTGCGCCTCGCATTGCATGGTCAGGCCGAGGAGGATGCGCGGCTGGCGGCGGCTACCAATGGCACCGCACCCGCACCGAACGCTGAGACCGCGGCTACCACGGCATCGGCGACCCAGTCGACGGCCAAGGCCGGAGCCGCCAACACGCAACCCGACAAGGCGATCACGTCCGAAGAACTTGGCCGCATCAAGCCGCTGTATCGGGGGCCGCCGAGCGCGCGCATCGAAATCATTCGCGGCGACGACCGCAGCACCGTGACCACCAAGTAAGGACGCTCGCGCCATGCCCAGGAACATCAAGTCACGAATGCTGCAACTGCTGT
>DATCXY010000207.1:0-5981 GCA_036570585.1 Solimonas sp.
GGTCCGCGATCGGGTGGCCTGACATGAGTGACGCACACTATCGCTTCGAACGCATTCTCGTCGAGCGCCGCGATGCCGGCATCGTCGTGTTCACGATCAATCGTCCCGAACGGATGAATGCGACCGACGACGTGTTGCATCGCGAATTCGCGCTGCTGCCGCGCCGCTTCGACGAAGACGACGCCGCGCGGGTTGCGGTGCTGACCGGCGCCGGCAAGGCCTTCAGTGCCGGCGGTGACTACGCCGCGATCGCCGCCGAGGCCGACGACTACGCGCGCAAGCTGGCGATGACGCGCGAAACGCTGCAGATCGTCGGTGGCCTGCTCGACTGTCGCAAACCGATCGTTTCCGCCATCAACGGACCGGCCGCCGGCGCCGGTCTGACGATGGCCTTGCTCGCCGATATTTCGATCGTCAACGAGGACACGGTGCTTTGCGATGGCCATACCCGCATCGGCCTTGCCGCCGGCGATCATGCGGCGTTGATCTGGCCGCTGCTGTGCGGCATGGCCAAGGCCAAGCTGCATTTGCTGACCTGCCGCAAGATCAAGGGCCGCGAGGCCGAACGCATCGGTCTGGTTTCCGAAGCGGTGCCGCCTGATCTGGTGTTGCCACGTGCGCTCGAGATCGCGGCGGAGCTCGCGGCCTTGCCGCCGCTCGGAGTCGAGTTCACCAAACGCTCGCTCAATCTCTGGTTGCGACAAGCGATGCCGATGTTCGAGGCCTCGCTGGGCTATGAGCTGCTGACTTCGTTCAATCCCGAACTTTCAGCACGCGTGCAGCACGTCGCGAAGCGGGCGGCGCCATGAGCGGCCGCTTGCAGAACAAGGTGGCAATCATCACCGGTGGCGCCAGCGGCATTGGCTTGGCGAGCGCCGAGCGCTTCGTCGCGGAAGGCGCGAAAGTCGTGATCGCCGACATCAACGATGCGGCCGGCCGACAAATTGAATCGCGCTATCACGGCGAACTGCGGTACGTGCATTGCGACGTCGCGATCGATGCCGAAGTCGAAGCGCTGGTCGCAGCAGCGGTCGCGCATTTCGGTCGGCTCGACATCATGTTCAACAACGCCGGCATCCAGGGCGACCGCGCCGGCTTCACCGAGATCGAGGCCTCATCGTTCGATGCGATGCTGCGCCTGCTGACCGGTTCGGTCGTGTCCGGGCACAAGTACGCGGCGCGGCAGTTCCGCAAACAGAACAGCGGCGGCGCGATTCTCACGACGACCAGCGCGGCCGGTCTGCTCGGCGGCTACAGCAATCTCAGCTACACGGCCGCCAAGCACGCGATCGTCGGCATCGTCCGTGCGGCGACGTTTGAACTCGCGCCGCACGGCATTCGCAGCAACGCGATCGCACCGGGCGTGACGGTGTCGCCGATCATGGCGAGCAGCTTCGGCGTGCCGCCCGAACGCGCCGAGGCGTTCCAGGATTTCGTCGCCGAACGCTGCGCAGTGCTGCAACCGGCGCCGCGCGCCGGCCGGCCGCGCGACATCGCCAACGCCGCGCTGTTCCTGTGCAGCGACGAGGCCGAGTGGATCAGCGGTGTCGTGCTGCCGGTCGACGGCGGCGGAACGGCGATCACGCATTGCGATCCCACCACCGTCGTCGCACAGGCCGGTCTTGAATTCCTGCAACGAGCGTCTTGAAATGTCCGAGTCTGCGATACGGCTTGATCTCGTGACACCGGAGTTGCTGACGCAGATGCTCGCGCCACGCTGGCCCGGCATTCGCGTCACCGGGATCGAGTTGCTGCACGCGATTCCCGGTACGGCGACGAAGCTGCGTCTGCGCCTGCAATACGCCGACAAGCCGGCGGATGCGCCCGAAACGCTGTGGCTCAAGGGTGGCCTCGAAGCGCATTCGGTCGACTACGCCGCGCTTTATGCGAGCGAGGGCGGCTTCTACCGTGAATTCGCCGCGATCATCGCGCCCGGCTGTCCGCGCAGCTGGTATGCGCCGCCGCGCGAAGGCGGCGCGCCGCCGTATCTGCTGCTCGAAGATCTGGTCGCACGCGGCGTGCGCTTCGGCGATGCGCGCGAGGTGCTGAGTGTCACGCAGGCGGAGCAGGTGCTCGACAACCTGGCGCGCGTGCATGCCGCACGGCGGACGCATGAACTGTCGGAACATCCATGGCTGCCCGATGCGGCGACACAGGTGTTCCCGACACTGATCGAAGCATGGACGGCGCCGGCGCATTGGGCCGCGCATCTGCAATTGCCGCGCGGGCAGGCGGTGACGCCGGTACTGCGCGACGCCGATCGTATCCGCGCGGCGTTGCATGCCTTCGTCGGCATTTCACGCGCCGCGAGCAGCGGACTCATTCACGGTGACGCGCACGTCGGCAATCTGTATTTCGACGCCGACGGCCGCGCCGGCTACCTCGACTGGCAGACCGTGATGCGCGGTTGCTGGGCGCACGACGTCGCCGAATTTCTGGGCTCGGCGCTCGATGCCGAAATGCGCCGGCTGCACGAACGACGCCTGCTTGAACGCTATCTCGAAACCCTGCATGCGCTCGGCGCCGCTGCGCCGTCTGCCGACGCGGCGTGGCTGCTGTACCGACAGCACATGATCTGGGCCTATATGTGGGTGCTGTGTCCGGTGCAGTTGCAGGCAGAAGCGATTTGCACGATCAATGCGACGCGCGCCGTTGCGGCGATCGACGAGCTTGGCACACTGGAGGCGCTGGGCGTCTAGAGCGGCCAATGGGGATCTTAAATGTATGACCAGCTGATCGCCGCATTCCGCCTCGACAACACGCCGCTGCTCGCGATCTCGGCGCTGACGTTCCTGTTCGGTTATCTCGAATACGTCTACAGCTTTGCACTGACGTTTCGCGAGAAACGGGCGCCGTATCCGGTGTGGATGCACACGTTCTACCTGGCGCACGACAGCACCTGGGCCTTGCTGATGCTGAAGGCCGCGGCGGCTCATGACTGGAATTGGTTCCTGACCGCCACGGGCGTCGCGCTGATGATCTGGAATGTCTTCGAGATCATCAATATCTACCTGGCGGTGACGATCGAGCGGCAGGACGTGTGGGGCGAGTTTCATCGCGGCGAGGTCAGCCTCGGCAGCGCGCTGCTTAGCGTCGTGCTGCAGGTGGCGGCGTTCTACTGCATCGTCAATATTCTCATCGGCTTCATGGGCGCGGGCAGCGTTCTGCAGTGGTTCCTGTTCACCAACATGCTGATCGCCGCCGTTCCCGGGGTGCTGTGGATGAAACGCGGCGCCAGGGACAACAGCCGGACCGGCGCCAGCATGGGCCTCGCGATCCTGATCCTCGTGGCGACGGTCAATACCTTCCTGCCGTGCAGCATGTGGGTGCAGGCCATGCCGGAGGTCTTCGATGTGCCGTGGTTTTACGCAAGCGGCGTCGTATTCACCGCGATTGCGGCGTTCCATCTGTACACGCTGGCGAAGCTGCCGCCGAAGCCGCGGCAGCCCGGGAAAAGGAAACCGATCTGGTAGCGGACTTCTTCGCTGCCGTCAGCCACGACGGCTCGCTGTGCGCGGGTCCTGTACAGGCGAGCAGAAGCCGCTGCGCCGCTCAGGCGTCGCGCGGCGACAATAGCGCGCCGCTGGTGCGGAGATCCTCGGCGACCTTCGCCTCAATGCCGAGCCAGTCGCGCAGCACCGCTTCCGAATGTTGCCACTGCGCCGGCGCCGGCGCCGGTGCAAAGTCCTGCCCGACCGTCTTCACCGGTGTGCCGGTCAGACGCAGGGCGCCGATGCCGGGATGCTCGGCCTCGTAGATGTTGTCACGCGCGAGAAAGTGCGGATCGCGGGCCAGTTCGCGCCGCGTGTTCGCCGGCCCGCCGGGCACATCGTGTTCGATGAACAGCTGCATCCACGCCGCGCGGGGACGCGAGGCGAAGATGGCAGTCAGTTCGGCATGCAGAGAATCATCCTGCTCGGCGCCGTCGTCGTGCTGCGGGCTCAGCAGATCGTTGCGGCCGATCGCCGCGCAGAAGCGCTTCCAGAATTTCGGCGACAGGCCTTGAAAAAATACCTTGCCGCCGTCCTGCGTTGCGTACGCGCAAAGCCGCGACCAGCCGGCCATCTTGCCGTTGTCGTTGGCGAAACCCGGACGCGGATGCAGTCGTGCTTGATTGAGTTCGACGTTGACGCCCTCGGGCAGCCAGTGCGCGGCGGCTTCGGCGCCGCTGACCTCGATCTGCGCGCCGACACCGCTGCGCTGCGCGCGGACCACGGCAGAAAGCACGCCGAGCGCGGCGTACAGGCCCATCGCGTGCATGCCGATCGGATTGCGACCTTCGCGCTGTTCGGGATCGAGCGCATATGGATTCAGCGACGACAGCGCGCCGAAGGCATCGAACGACGGGCCGTGCGAGCCGAGTGTGTGATACGGGCCGTCGAGGCCGAGACCGGACAGCGAGCAGAACACGAGGCGCGGGTTGTCTGTGCGCAGCGTGTCGTAGCCGAGTCCGAGCCGGTCGAGCACGCCGGCGCGCATGCCTTCGATGACGACATCGGCTTTCGCGGCGAGACGGCGAAACAACGCGCGACCGTCGTCGGTCTTGAGATCGAGGCCGATGCTTTTCTTGCCGCGATTCCAGCGCAGATGCAGAAAGCTCGGCCCGTCAGGGCTGCCCACCGCGGGCGAGCTGCTGTGTCGCAAGGGTTCGCCGTCATGACCTTCGATCTTGACGACCTCGGCGCCCATGTCGGCGAGATAGCCGCCGAGGCTGGAAGGCCCGAGTTGCGCGACTTCGAGCACGCGGATGCCTTCGAGGAAGTTGTAGCCGGCCATCAGCGTGCGCCGTCGAGATCGCGGGCGAGCTGACGATGCAAATGCGCGCAGGCCAGTTCGCTGCGCCCGTAGCGGAAGTTGCCCTGTGGCCAGGCCAGCGCGTTCTGCTGGATCCAGCGTTCCATCGGCCAGTCTTCCTGCGTCGCTGCCTGCTCGAGAATTTCCCAGCTCTTGTGCACGCGCTTTTCGATCTGCTCGTCGAGAATTTCGCTGCGCACGAGAAAGCGGATGTTGACGGTACAGCGTGTCGCGCTGTCGAGCGCTGGCCACACCGTCCAGAATTCGACGTGTTCCGGCGCACCGATCATCATCGAATTGGGATACAGCACCAGATTCGAGCCGATGTACTTCGAGCCACCTTCGACCGAGCTGCCACCTTTCGCCATCGCCTTGAGCTTGGTGCGCGCGCCGAAATGTTTGCCGTGAGGGCCGTACTCGCGAAATACGCCGACGTTGGTTTCGATCAGCTTGCCGACACCGTTCTGGTGCAGGAAGCGCGGGTGGATGATGTCGATCGCGCCGTCCATCACCAGCTTCCAGTTGATGTCCATCGTGAACGACTTGTCGATGACGATCTGCGAATCCTCAAGCCGCCACGGCGCGATCTGCGCGTCGACGTCGGCACCGAACCAGTCTGCCAGCGTACGGCTTGCATGGTTTGAAAGGTCGACGAAGATCAGGCCGTGGCGCGCTTCGGTGCGGAAGCGCTGCAGGCCATGATGCGCGTGGTCGATCGGTTCGAAGGAATCTTCATACGGCACGTTGCGCAGTCCGCCACCGTCGCGCTCGTATGACCAGCCGTGGTAGCGGCACATGAACACGCGCTTGTTGCCGCGTGCGTCCTGTTCGACGCGGCCGCCGCGATGACGGCACATGTTCAGATAGGTCTGCACACTGCCGTCACTGTGCCGCGCGGTGATCAGCGGCATGCCAAGCAGTTCGCGCGTGATGAAATCGCCCGGCGCCGGCAATTCGGATTCGTGCGCGATGAACAGCGGCAGCGTTTTCATCAGCGCGATCTCGGCCTGCGCGCGCCGCGGGTCGGTGAAGTGTGTGATCGGCACAAACAAGTCTGCGTCGGCCAGATCGGTGGTGTCGTGGCGCAGATGCTCGATCAGTCGCGCGGCGACGTCGGGGTCGACTTTGATGTCGAGCGCATTGTTCATGGTTTCATCTCGGATGCCGTCATGCGGACAGTTGTTCAA
>DATCXY010000208.1:0-4456 GCA_036570585.1 Solimonas sp.
GATCGCGAGGTGCTGATTGCGCCGGAGCGTATCGGAGGGCTGTGCCGGCCTGGCAAACAGGGACACAGCGGAGGCCCGGAAGCGTTGCCAAATTTTGGCAAGCTTGTTACCGTCGATCCATGTCGACCATGAACATCTCCCTGCCGGATGAGTTGAAGGCCTTTGTGGATCGCCGCATCAAGGCCGAGGCTTACGGCAGCTCCAGCGAATACGTGCGCGAGCTGATCCGCCGCGACCGCGACCGCGAGCAGTTCCGCCAGTATCTGCTGGACGGGATCAACGCCAAGCCGGTGGGGCGCATGGATGCAAGGTATTTCGCAGACCTGCGCAAGAGTCTCAAAACCCAGCGCAAGCGCAAAGCGTGAAAGCCGCGATCCGCTCGGCCCTGGCGGAGACGGATATTCGTGCGGCGCTGGCGTTTTACCTGGAAGAGGCGGTGACGGTCGCCGCCGACTTTGTCGATGAGCTGGAACATGCAGCGCAGCACATCGAAAACCACCCTGCGTCGGGTTCGCCGCGTTACGCGCGTGAGCTGAATATTCCGCAACTGCGCTTCTGGCCGCTGCGACGCTTTCCGTACGCGCTGTTCTACATCGAGCATGGCGATCACCTGGACGTGATCCGCTGCGTACACCTCAACCGCGATATTCCGGCCTGCCTCCAGGAAGGCGCGCCGTGAACGAGGCCGAGACGCGCGCTGAGCACATCGATCCTGCGTTAGCAGCCGCCGGCTGGGGCGTTGTGGACGGCAGCCGCATCCGCCGCGAGTTGTCAATCACGCCGGGGCGCCTCGAAGGTGCGGGCCGTCGCGGCAAGGGACTGACAGCGGATTACGTGCTGGAGTACCGCAACACCAAGCTCGCGGTGATCGAGGCCAAGGCGTGGAACGCGGCGCTGACCGAAGGTCTGGCACAGGCGAAGAATTACGCGGACAAACTGGCATTGCGCTTCGCCTATGCGAGTAACGGCCAAGGCATCTATGCCGTCGACATGCGGACGGGCGCGGAGGCCGAGATCGCGGCTTACCCGACGCCGGATGAACTCTGGACACAGACCTTTGCGGAGGAAAACGCCTGGCGCGATCGCTTCGCCGAGGTGACGAGTCCGGACAAGAGCGGGACCTGGGCGATTCGCTTCTATCAGGAGATTGCGGTCAATCGCGTGCTGGAGCGCGTCGCGACTGGCACCAACCGCATTCTGCTGACGCTCGCCACCGGTACCGGCAAGACGTCGATCGCGTTCCAGATCGCGTGGAAGTTGTTTCAGGCGCGCTGGAACCTGAGCGGCCAGCCGACACGCCGTCCTCGCATTCTCTTCCTTGCCGATCGCAATACTTTGGCCAACCAGGCTTACAACGACTTCACGGCCTTCGCCGCGTTCTCGGACGACGCGCTCGCCCGCGTGAAGCCGGAGGAAATCCGCAAGAAGGGCAAGGTTCCCAAGAATGCGAGCGTTTTCTTCACGATCTTCCAGACCTTCATGAGCGGCCCGGTGGCGGAAGACGAGCGTTCACCCGGTGCGACGCAGGATGGCGAGCGAAAGAATTATTTCGGCGAGTATCCGCCTGACTTCTTCGATCTCATCATCATCGACGAGTGCCATCGCGGCGGTGCGAATGACGAGAGCAACTGGCGCGGTATCCTCGAATACTTTGCGCCTGCGGTGCAGCTGGGTCTGACGGCGACACCCAAGCGCAAGGACAATGCCGACACCTACGCGTACTTCGGCGAGCCGGTATTCGTCTACTCGCTCAAGGAGGGCATCAACGACGGCTTCCTGACGCCGTTCAAGGTCAAGCAGATCCAGACCACGCTCGATGACTACGTCTACACCGCCGATGACACGGTAGTGGAAGGCGAGGTCGAAGCGGGCAAGCGTTACGAGGAAAAGGACTTCAACAAGATCATCGAGATCAAGGCGCGCGAGAAAAGGCGTGTGGAGATCTTCATGTCACAGATCAAGCAACGCGAGAAGACGCTGGTGTTCTGCGCCACGCAGGATCACGCGCTGGTAGTGCGCGATCTCATCAACCAGATCAAGACCAGTGCTGATCCGAATTATTGCCAGCGGGTCACGGCCAACGACGGCGAGCTGGGCGAGCGACACCTGCGTGACTTTCAGGACAACGAGAAAACGATCCCGACGATCCTGACGACGTCGCAGAAGCTCTCCACCGGCGTCGATGCGCGCAACGTTCGCAACATCGTGCTGATGCGGCCGGTCAATTCGATGATCGAGTTCAAGCAGATCATCGGACGCGGCACGCGCCTCTACGATGGCAAGGATTACTTCACGATCCATGACTTCGTGAAGGCGCATCAGCATTTCAGCGATCCTGAATGGGATGGCGAACCGCTGGAGCCGGAAGTGTGTGTTCGATGCAATCACCAGCCGTGCGTGTGCGCTCGCGAGCCATTGCCGTGCCGCGAGTGCGGCAAGCAACCTTGTGAGTGTGCAAAGGAGCCTTGCGCCAAGTGTGGACAGCGGCCGTGCAAGTGCAAAAGGAAGGCGAAGATCAAACTTGCCGACGGCAAGGAACGCAGCATCCAGCACATGATGATGACGACCTTCTGGCACCCGGATGGGACGCCGATGACGGCGCAGCAGTTCATGGAGATGCTGTTCGGAAAGTTGCCGGAGTTCTTCAGCAACGAGGCTGAGCTCAGAACGTTATGGAGCACACCTGATACGCGCAAGAAGCTGCTGCAGGGACTCGCCGAAAAGGGTTTCGGTCACGAGCAACTGGCCGAAATGCAAGCGGTCATCGACGCCGAGAACAGCGATCTGTTCGACGTGCTCGCGCACGTCGCGTATGCCAAGCCGCCGGTGACACGGGAAGCGCGTGCCAGAGGCGCGACGATGCAGATTGAGACCTCGTTCAATGCCAAGCAGCGGGTGTTCCTGGAATTCGTCCTGCAGCATTACGTGAACGTCGGCGTCGAGGAGCTGGATCAGGACAAACTCACGCCGCTGCTGCGGCTTCGGTATCACGACTCGCTCGCCGATGCGGTTGCCGATCTGGGCGCGCCGGAACAAATTGGCCAGGTGTTCGCCGGCTTTCAGAAATTCCTGTACGAGCCTCACGCGGCTGTGTGAGCTTGAGTAGGACATTGGCGGTGAACGATGTCGAACGGCGGGGCAGAACGCTCGCTTGGCGCCGCGCGTCTCAGGCTTCGATTTTCTCCAACACCTGCCGCAGCGTCGCCAACTGCTTCGCAGGCAACTTCATCAAAGCTTCGGGCGGCTCGTCGATAATCTTCTGCGCGACCGCAAGCTGCCGGCGACCCGCAGCGGTGAGCGATACCAGCTTGGCGCGACGATCGGCGGGGTGGGGTTGGCGTTTGACGAGGCCGCGGGTTTCGAGGTCGTCGACGAGGACGGTGGTGGCGGGTGCATCGGTGCCCATTTCCTCGGCGAGGTCGCGCAGGGTGCGCGATTCGGCGCGCAAGCGCTTGAGCGCGCGATAGCGACTGAAGGGCATGCCGGTGGCTTCGCTGATCTTGCGGCGCCAGTCGCCACGCGATTCCATCACCAGCGACACCAGAATATGCCAGGCGTGTTCGGCGTCGGTCTGCGTTGCTGTGCTCATGCCGATGCTCCTTGCGGTTGTTCTTCGAGAAGATGGGCGACGCGTGCGGCGCTGGCCTTGCCGATCGGACCGGTCGCGAGCAGACCGAGCGCCAGTACCAGCAGGCCGCTGGCCGCGAGTATCCACCAGACCGGATGCGTCGCTGCCGCGAAGCCGGACCAGTTGCCATCGCCCCATGCGCGGCCGCCGCCGACCAGGGTTCCGGCCATCGCCACGCCCAGGGCCAGACCGACCTGTCGGCTGGTGGTGGCGACAGCGGCGGCGAGGCCGGCTTGCGCGCCCGGCATGCCGGACACGGCGGCGTACGTGACCGGCGCGTTGACCATGCCGAAGCCGAGGCCGAACAGTGCATAGGTGAACAGCAGTTGCGCGATCGGTGTATCGGCGGCGACGCGGCTCAGCAGCAGCGCGCTCACGGTCATCATGCTGCCGCTGATCACCAGCGATGGCCGCGCACCGTAGGCGCCGACGAGCCGGCCGGAGATCGGCGAGACGAACATGACCACGGCGGCCATCGGCAGCAGGTACACGCCGACGCGCGCGGCCGACAGGTTGCGGACTTCCTGCAGGTAGAGGGAATTGAGGAACAGGAACGCGCCGAGGCCGGCGAACATGCAGACGGCGATCACGGTGGCGCTGCTGAACGGCAGGCTGCGGAAGAAACGCAGATCGAGCAGCGGCTCGCGGCGGCGCGGCTCGTAGATCAGCAGGCCGACGAACGCGGCGGCGGCGAGCAGCAGGGTCGTCAGCGTTGCCGCCGTGCCGACGCGGGCGCTTTCGATCGGGCCGTAGGTGAACAAGCCAATGCACGCCAGCAGCAGGCCCTGGCCGATGGGATCGGGCCGGCGCGGACGCGGCGCGCGCGAC
>DATCXY010000209.1:0-3347 GCA_036570585.1 Solimonas sp.
GCCCGCGATTCAGCGCAGACGCAGGCCACCGTCGACCGGCACGATCGCGCCGGTGATGTACGCCGCATCATCTGACAACAGGAAGCGCACCGCGCGTGCGATCTCCTCGGCGCCACCGAGCCGGCCAAGCGGAATGCGCGCCAGCTCGGCCGCCTGTCGTTCGGCGTCGATGCCGCCACTGAGCGCCCAGATCATATGCCCGGGCGCGACACCGTTGACGCGCACGCGCGGCGCCAGCTCCAGTGCCAGTGATTCGGTCAGCGACCACAGGCCGGCCTTGGCAGCGTGATAGGCGGCATACGGTGGCAGCGGCTGGCGCGTCTGTACGTCGAGCAGGTTGATCACGGCCGCGCCGTCCCCGAAATGCTTGACGCAAGCCTGCGTCAGCAGCAGCGGTGCACGCAGATTCGACGCCAGCAGATCGTCGAGCTGCGCATCGTCGATCGTGCCGAATGCGGTCGCAAAATAGCTCGATGCGTTGTTGACCAGCGCGTCCAGCCGCCGCCAGCGCGCATGGGCCGCATCCGCCAGTGGCGCAAGCGTGGCGCTGTCGGCGAGATCGGCGAGTTGCAGCATCGCCGAGTCGGGGCGCAACACATTGAGCTCGTCGACCAAGGCCTGCGCTTCGTCCGCCGAGCGATGCGCATGCACGACCACGTTCCAGCCCGCTGCGTGCTGCAACCGTGCGATCGCCGCCCCGATACGCCGTGCCGCACCAGTGATCAGCACCACAGGATGATTTTTGACGGGCACGTTCACGATCGGTCCTTTATCCTTGCGCGACTTTTCAGCCAACCAGTGTACCGATCCCCGTGGACGCCCTGATCAACGTCGTTCTGCTCGGCATCATCGAAGGCATTACCGAATTCCTGCCGGTATCCAGTACCGGCCACTTGCTGATCGCCGAGCACTGGCTCGGCTATCGCTCCGATCTGTTCAACGTCGGCATCCAGGCCGGTGCGATCCTTGCGGTGGCCTTGATCTACCGCCAGCGCCTGTGGAATCTGTTGCGCGGCTTCGGTCAGCCGGACAATCGCGACTATGTCTACAAGCTGTCGGTCGCGTTTCTGATCACCTGTCTCGGCGGCCTGCTCGCCAAGAAGCTGGGGTTGGAGCTTCCGGAGACCGTCGCGCCGGTCGCGTGGGCCCTGATCATCGGCGGTATTGCGATCCTGCTGATCGAACGTGCTGCCGCCGGCATGACGCCGAGCGAAGTCGTGACCTGGAAGATCGCGATCTGGGTCGGGCTGGCGCAAGTGCTCGCCGCAGTGTTTCCCGGCACCTCGCGTTCGGCGGCGACGATCTTCGCGGCGATGCTCGCCGGCCTGTCATCGCGCGAGGCGGCGACCGAATTCGCGTTCATCGTCGGCATCCCCACCATGTTCGCGGCCAGCGGCTACGAAACGCTGAAGCTGATGAAGACGCCCGCCTTTGCCCACGAGAACTGGACCGAGTTCTGGATCGGCTTCGTGGTCTCGGCGGTCGTCGCATTCATCGCCGTGAAGTGGCTGCTGCGCTACGTGCGCAGCCACCGCTTCACGATCTTCGCGTGGTACCGCATCGTGTTCGGCACCGCACTATTGCTATGGCTGCCGAGCTGATCAGTCGGCGGCAACCACGTGTGCCCCGCCATGCGGACGCCGCACGAACCAGACCAGACCGATGACTGCGAACGACAGCCAGCCGGCGAACCAGAAAATGTCGAGCGCCGACATCAGATAGGCCTGCCCGGCCAGCGTGTGCGCGAGCGCACCCAGCGATTGCGGTTCGCTGAGACCGCTGGACTGCAACGTCGTCATTGCATGCTGCAGTGACGGATCGTAGACGCTCGACGCCTCGGCCAGACGCGACTGATGCAGCACCGCGCGCCGGTCCCAGGTGGTCGTGACGATCGACGTCGCGAAGCTGCCGGCCGTGATGCGCAGGAAGTTCGACAGGCCGGACGCGGCCGGTATCTGCGAATCCGGCACGCCTTCGAGCAGAATCGACAGCAAGGCAACGAAGAACGTCGACATCGCCACGCCCTGCACCAGCAGCGGCATCATGTAATCGGCAAAGCTGGCATCAGCGGTATAGCCGGCGCGCATGAAGTACGAGATGCCGAAGAACACGAATGCAATCGTCGCGAACATGCGTGCGTCGAACCTGCCGATATTCTTGCCGATGAACGGCGACAGCAGCACCGCGACGACACCGCTCGGCGCCGCCACGAAGCCGGCCCAGGTGGCGTTGTAACCGAGCCAGGTCTGCATCCACAGCGGCTGCAGCACGACCGTGCCGAAGAACACCGCATAACCGAGGCAGAACACCAGCGTGCCAACCGCGAAGTTGCGGTTCTTGAACAGCGACAAATCGATGATCGGATGCTCTTCGCCGAGCTCCCAGATCAGGAACACGATGAAGCCGACCAGTGCGACGATCGCGAGCACGACGATGAAGCTCGATGCGAACCAGTCGGCGTCCTTGCCTTTGTCGAGCAGGATCTGCAGCGCGCCAACCCAGACGATCAGCAAGCCCAGACCGATGCCGTCGACCGGCAACTTGCGCATCGGTGTTTCGCGCGTCTTGAGGCCCTGCCAGCAGACGAATGCGCAGAACAGGCCGACCGGTATGTTGATGAAGAAGATCCACGGCCACGAATAGTTGTCGGAGATGTAGCCGCCAAGGATCGGTCCGCAGATCGGCGCGACCAGCGTGGTCATCGACCAGATCGCCAGTGCGACCCCCTTTTTCGCCGGTGGAAACAGCGACAGCAGCAGGGCCTGCGAGCCCGGAATCATCGGCCCCGACACCGCGCCTTGCAGCACACGGAATGCGATCAGCGACGGCAGACTCCAGGCGACGCCACACAGGAACGACGCGAACGTGAACAGCAGCACCGAGATCACGAATACGCGGACGACGCCGAAGCGCTGCATCAGCCAGCCGGTCAATGGCACCGAGATGCCATTGGCAACCGCGAACGAGGTGATGACCCAGGTGCCTTGATCGCTCGACACGCCGAGATTGCCGGCGATCGTCGGGATCGACACGTTCGCGATCGTCGTATCGAGCACCTGCATGAAGGTGCCCAGCGCAAGCGCCGTCGCGACCAGACCGCGGGCCGTGATCGGCGGCGCGTCAGCAGAAGCGGCCGCCTCGCTCACGGGGCGGCAGCGCCCGTCTTGCCATGGCCGGCAGCGGCACCACCACCGTTGCGGGCGATGATGTCGGCGATCATCCGGTCGACCGCGGCGTCATGCTCTTCAGATGCGACCACTTGTTGCGGCTCACCGCGCACTTCGGTGGCGACCAGCGACCCGGACGTGTCGTGCAGATCGAGCGGATGCGGGTCGGCCAGCCGGTCG